>JAFAEZ010000045.1 GCA_023423775.1 Pseudomonadota bacterium | reverse complement strand
ATCGTCTTCCAGTCGAACATCGGCCCTTCGCCGAGGCCGTGGCCGCTCTTCTCTTCCTCGAGCATGACGGCATTGTCGCCATTGGCCGAGAGGCGCACCTTGTTGCCCTCGATCGAAGCAATCAGGCCTTCCGAGATATAATGATGGTGGCTCTTGTGCGAGCCGCTGTCCGGTTTGGTCATCTTGATCCGGCTGCCCTCGACCTTGTCGACCGTGCCGACATGGACGCCGTCGGCGCCGATGATCTCCATATGCTCCCTGACCTGGCTGATATCCGCCATTCCTGATCTCCTCGTTGCAGGTGGAGAACAAGAAACGGTTCGCGGCCGCATTGGATGCAGCCGGCGCGCGGACGCTTGACCGGAACAGCGAGCCGCAGACGCTTGTCACTGCGCACGACATCCTGCGCTCGCGAGGCGTGCCCTCGAAGCGCGATCAAGAAGGGGAGCTGTGCTCAAGACCAGTATGAGCCAGATCCGGCTCGACCCAGCCCAGCCGCGCCTCGACCGAGAACAGACGGTCGGGCGAATAGAAGCGCAGCGGCCAGTCGCGCCGGCCCTCGTCGGCCTTGAGCAAAGCGTTGACCTTGTCGACCAGCGGCAGCGCGGGATCGGTGCGGGCGAGGAAAGCGCGGACCGCGCGGATCGAGATCTGGGTGATGGTCTCGTGATAGCCTTGGGTGGCGTCGTTCACGCCGCCGACACTCTCGTTGAAGCGACGGATGATGGCGGGGAGATCGCGCTCGGGGACGATGTCGGGCCGGGCGAGCAGAATCCAGGCGCAGGCGCCGAGATGGGCCTCGTGGGTCCAGTCGGCACGTTCCAGGGCGCAAGCGAGCAGACCCTCGCCGATCCGCACGACCGCCGCGTCGTCGGCGAAGAGGCGCGGTTCATAGTCGCTCATAGTGTTTCTCCAATGGAAAAGGGGCGCCCCGGCCTCGGCCGACGCGCCCCCTTTTCGAGACTTCGAGTGGCGTGGCGTCAGGCGGCCGTCGGGGCAGCTTCGCGGACGCTTTGATCGACATGGGCCTCGAACTTGGCGAAATTGTCGATGAACAATTTCACCAGCTTGGCCGCGGTCGCGTCATATTCGGCCTTGTCGGTCCAGGTCTCGCGCGGATTGAGGATCGCGCTGTCCACGCCCGGCACGCTGACCGGCACCTGGAAGCCGAAATTTTCGTCGATGCGGAATTCGGCATTGTTGAGCGAGCCGTCGAGCGCGGCGTTGAGCAAGGCGCGGGTAGCCTTGATCGGCATGCGCTTGCCAACGCCATATTTGCCGCCGGTCCAGCCGGTGTTGACCAGCCAGCAATCGACATTGCCCTTGGCGATCCGCTCCTTGAGAAGGTTGCCGTAGACGCTCGGGTGGCGCGGCATGAACGGCGCGCCGAAGCAGGTCGAGAAGGTCGCCTGCGGCTCGGTGACGCCGATCTCCGTGCCCGCGACCTTGGCGGTGTAGCCGGAGAGGAAGTGGTACATCGCCTGATCCGGGGTCAATTTGGCGATCGGGGGCAGCACGCCGAATGCGTCGGCGGTCAGCATCACGATGTTCTTCGGCACCGGCCCCATATTCTCTTCAGAGGCATTGGGGATGAAGTCGATCGGATAGGCGCCGCGGCTGTTCTCGGCGAGACTGTTGTCGTCGAGATCGAGCTCGCGCGTGTCGGGATCGACCACGACGTTCTCGAGCACCGTGCCGAAGCGGCGGGTGGTGGCGTAGATTTCGGGCTCTGCCTCTTCCGACAGGCGGATCATCTTGGCGTAGCAGCCGCCCTCGAAGTTGAACACGGCGGTGTCCGACCAGCCATGCTCGTCGTCGCCGATCAAGGTGCGGCTGGCGTCGGCGCTGAGCGTGGTCTTGCCGGTGCCCGACAGGCCGAAGAAGACGGCGGTGTCGCCGTTCGGACCGATGTTTGCCGAGCAGTGCATCGGCATCACGCCCTTCACGGGCAGCAGATAGTTGAGAATACCGAACACCGACTTCTTCATCTCGCCGGCATATTTGGTGCCGCCGATCAGGATCAGTTTTTCGGTGAGGTTGACGGCGATCACGGTCTCCGAGCGGCAGCCGTGGCGGGCCGGATCGGCGACGAAGCTCGGCAGGTCGATGATCGTGAATTCGGGGACGAAACCGGGCAGCTCGGCCGCCTCGGGGCGAACCAGCATCGTGCGGATGAACTGGTTGTGCCAGGCGAGTTCGTTGATCACGCGAACGTTGACGCGATGCTCGGGCTGCGAGCCGCCGAACAGGTCCGCGACGAACAGAGTGTCCTTCTTGGCAAGCTCGGCCAGGAAATCGGCCTTCAGCGCTGCGAAATGCTCGGGGCTGATCGAAGCATTATTGTCCCACCAGATCGTGTCCTCGGTCTCCGAATCGCGGACCATGAACTTGTCCTTGGCGGAGCGGCCGGTGTGCTTGCCGGTCTCGACGACGAGCGGGCCGTCCTTGGCGAGCAGGCCTTCGCCGCGCGCAATCGCCTGCTCGACCAGAGCCGGCGTGCCGAGGTTCCAGTGCAGTTTCGCTTTGGTGTCGATACCCTGTTCGGCAAGCCCATGTGCGGGCACGCGATTAGCCACGTCGGTCTCCATATGATTAAAGGCGCAAGGCAGCTGAACGCTGCACTGGATCTGGCGCCCGCATAGTCGAGGAAGCCAATTTCGTCAAAGGGTGGCGACGGGCGCGCGAAAACGGGCGCGGACGCGCGCGGTGCGGTCCCGGATCAATGGGCGGCTTATCGCCGCAGAGGTGCGCGTCTGGCACACCGATTTGACGACGACCGGCCCGCCACGAATGCGGGCCGGTCGTACCGTTCGCTTAGAACTTCACGCTGACGCCGGCCGTGAGGCGGCGGTCGGTGAGGCCCTGGAAGCAGAGCAACGCCTTGTTGTTGACGCAATATTGGTTGGCGTCCTGGCGCAGTAGGTTGATGCCCTCGATGCCGACATTGATGTTGTCGGTGACGTCGTAATTGACGCTCGCATTGAGCTGCCCGCGGGCGCCGTTGACGAGCGGCAGGCCGAAGAAGAAGCGCTCCTCGTTCAGATAGCTCGACCGCCACGTGTAGCGCAGCCGCGCGTTCAGCCCGTATTTGTCGTAGAACAAGGTGGTGTTGAACGCATATTTGGAGAGGTTCGCCAGCTCGATCTTGTCCTGCGCGTTCGTGATGCCCAGCTGGGTGAAGATATTCCGCGGCCCGTCGACGGCGCGATATTCCTCGGCCGAGCCGCCCGTCCACTGATAGGTGAAATTGCCGATGAAGCCGAAGCCCGAGGCGAAGCCGAGCACATCCTCATAAGCGGAGAGGTCGTGCTGGAAAGCCACCTCGATGCCGGTCTGGGTCGTAGTTCCCGGAACGTTGAAGGTCGTGCGCAGGGGCACGCAGATGCCGGTGCCCGGCGTCGGGTTGTTGATGTTGCGATCAGCGATCGGGTTGAAGATGCCGCCTTGCTCGCACGGCGGGGTGATGTCGATGTTGAGCTGGTTACCGACGAGATTGGGCGCGGGATCTTCCTGGCGATCGGCGAACAGGTTGGTGCGGATCTTGTGGAAGAAGCCGACGCTCACCAGGCTCGACGGCGCGAAATACCATTCGCCGGCGATGTCGAACGACCAGACCGCCTCCGGGATCAGGTTCGGATTGCCCGCGACGACCGGGGTGTTGGCCGAGCCGCTGAAGGTGAGCGAGGTCGACAGATCGTTGAAATCGGGACGACGGATATCGCGCGCGATGCCGCCGCGGATCAGCACCCGCTCGACCGGCTCGACCACCATGTTGAAGCGCGGCAGCCAGAATTGGTAGTTGCTGCGCTTGACGACCTGCCCGGAGACCGCGCCGTTCTCGACATTGTTGCCGACCGACTTGAGGCCGGTGGTGAGCCAGCGGACGCCGACATTGCCGCGTACGGGCAGGCCGAGCTCTTCGCCGTCGAAATTGGCCTGCAGATAGACCGCGTTCGTCGTCTCCGCGACCGAGAAGAAGGCGGAAAGCTGGTCGGTCGGCTGGGAGATCAATGGAATGTTGGGGCCGACCGTCTTGGCGGCGTTGCTGGCCGCGATCGCGGCGTTGATCGCGTCGAGGACCTTGCCCGGATTCTTGTGGGCCAGCCCGCCGTCGATGACCAAGTAATCGCGGAAGAACAAAGTCCGCCCGTCGGCCGCGTCGAAATTGCTCGGGCCAGCCTTGACGATGTCCGCGAACAAATTCGCGCTCGGCCTGTTCCAGGCGGTGGTGGCGCTGGTGAAATTGGTGCGGCGCAGAACGTCGTTATTCTCCGCCGACGTCTCGTTCCAGCGGTAGCCAAGATCGATCGAGGTCACGACCGGGTTGAGGTCCGAGATGTCGAGCGAGGTATCGAGCCGGAAGGCCTTTTCCTTATTCTCGCGCGTGTCGAGGCTGTGGTCGATCTGCTGCAGCTTGTAATTGGCCGGATCGAGCAATTGCGCCGAGGTCGGCGTCGACGCCAGGCCCTGCGCGATCCCGAACTGGAGCGTGCCGTTGCGCAGGTCGAATTCCAGCGGAACGCCGTTGTCGAGGCTCTGGCCGTAGCGCGGCTGGGTCGAGTTCGGATTGATGAAGTCGAGGTTGGTCGAGAAATTCGGCAGGACCGAATCAGAGGTCGACAGCGAGCCTTCGGCGCGCGCCCTGAACCGCCCCGATTCCCATTCGGTGCCGAGCGCGAAGACCTTGCTCTCGGTCAGACGCGCGCCGGTATTGCTCGACGTGCGCAGATTGGGATCAAGCGCGCCGTTGACGTTTGCGCCCGGACGCAGGACGCCGGCGACGACCGCCTGGACCTCGCCGAGCTTGATCGGCCCGTTCGGGCCCTGGACCGTCCCGAAATCGACCGTCTCGAAGGCGGTGTTGGTAGTATTGTTGAACACGGGGACGGCCGACACGCCGGACAATTGCACGCGCGTGCTCTGCTGCGCCCGCTGCTGGTCGTTATAGGTTCCGTCGAAATAGAATTTCAGATTGTCCGCCGGCTTCCATTCGAGCGAGCCGGTGAAATTGAGCGTCTCATATTTGTAGGCGATCCGTTCCTGGTCGAAGAACTGGATCGGCAGGAACGGGAACGATTCGGCGCTGGTGATCCCCGAATTGGGCAGGATCAGATTGTCGCGGTCAACGCGCGGCTCGAAGCTGGCGACGTCCTGTCGGGCATAGCTGCCGCTGACGACGAGCCCGATTTCGCCCGCACCGGTCGACCAGGCATTGCCGATCGTTCCGGCGATTCGCGGCAGCGTGCTCTCGGCAAGATCGCTCCGCTCGGCCTGAACGCGCAGGGCGAACAGGGGATCGCGCAGGTCGAGCGGCCGGATCGTGCGCAGGTTGATGGTGCCGCCCACCGATCCTTCGGTCGTGCGCGCCTCGGGCACCTTGGTGACCTCGACCGACGCGATCAGCGCGGCGGGAAGATCTTCGAAGCTGATGCCCGACCGGCTGGCGCCCGAGGAGACGGTCGAGACGCCGTTGATCTCGGTCCGGTTGGCGTCGGTGCCGCGGATCTGGACGGCGTTGCCGACGCCGGCTTCGCGCGTGATCTGGATGCCGGTGACGTTCTCGAGCACTTCCGCCAGATTCTGGTCGGGCAGCTTGCCGATATCCTCGGCCTGGATGACTTCGACGAGATTGTCCGACGTGCGCTTCTCGTTGAGCGCGCTGCGCAGCGAGCTGCGGATGCCGGTGATGAGGATCGCATCGCCTTCGTCGGCGGTCGCAACCGTGTCGTCGACAACGCTCGAATCCTGCTCCTGGGCATAAGCCGCATGGGGCAGCACGAGTGCGGACAAGGCCGCGCCGGCCAGCAAAGTCTTCAGAAGACGTGCATTATTCGCGGCCCCGCGGCCAGCAGTGACGGACTTCATCCTCTATCCCCCAGTTATAATTTTGGTCAGGATAGCGTGCAGTCCAGTTGCGTCAACCTGCCTCCGATACCGCTGGTGATAGACTGTGCATACCAATTGCCAAATATTGGCGAGAACTGGTCCGCGCAGCACGCATCATGGGGGAGGTTCAGCGTCCGCCGCGAAATCCCGCGAGGCGCGAGCGAGGCCGCCTATCGGCGCTCGCCGTAGTCGATTCTGATCCGGACCCAGCTGCCGACCAGCGGCCGCCCGCCCAGCTGCGGGGGCCGCACCTTGAATTCCCATGCCGCGGCCAGCACCGCGCGGGCGATCTGCGATCCTTCCGGATATTCGCCGAGCGCGACGCAATCCTCGACCCGATAGTCGGGCGCGGTGCGGCAGGCGATCAGCCCCCAGCCCGGACCGCGGGCGGTCGACAGATAGTTGCGCAGCATCTCCTCTCCGGGCTCCCGATACCAGGCGGCCGCGTAAAGCGGCTCGCCATTGGGGGCGGTTCCCACCCGTTCGGTGTCGCGCGACGCGGACGACCGCCGGGTATCGGGCGGCCCGTAAAGCTTGCGCGCAGGCCCCGGCGTCGCTGGCGCAGCGGGAGCGGGAGCGGCGGGAGGCTGTTGCTGCATGCTCGGCATGATGACGGGCGGCGCTGGCTGCGGCTCTACGGGCTGCGGCGGCTGCGGTCGCTCGGGCGCCGGCCGCTGCGGCGCTGGCCGCTCCTCCGTCCGCTGTTCAGGCTCGGGGCTGGCGGGTTCCGGCGCCCGCTCCGCAACATCGTCGGCGCTGAGGCTGACCACGGTGAAGCGCGGCGCTTTGTCCCCGGGCCGTCCTCCAGTGCCCAACGACAGCAGAAGCAGCAGCAGCAGCCCTTCGATCAGCAATGCAAAGCCGATGGCGATCGCGCGTCGCCCGGCTCCGGTGCGAAGCCGCTCGACGAAAGATGGCGCTGGGGCAGGTCTCGGCTGAAGCAAGGAATCTTAGGGGCGGCGTCCGCGGGACCAGACGCCCGAGGCTACAGCGGCGAGGAAATAGTCGGGCGCCAGTCCCGTGACAAGCGCAGGACCGGAGCAACTTTGGAAGATCAGAGCCGCAGCACGGGGCAAGCTCGGCGCCTTCGGTCGCCGCATCGGTTCGCCAGGCCATCCCCTCGACTGCATCCGGGTCCAAGAAGCCGGCCAACGAGCGGCCCACACCACAGCGCACGAGGCGCTGGAGTTGCGGGTCTTGGCCGCATTGGATAAGAGCCGGCCATGCGGTGGAAGGCGAATGAATGTCGGTAACGATCGCGCTCGTCGACGATGACCGCAACATCCTGACTTCGGTGTCGATCGCGCTCCAGTCGGAAGGCTTCGTCACCCGCGTCTATTCGGACGGCGAGACGGCGCTGAAGGCGCTGGTCGAGAATCCGCCTGATCTCGCCGTGCTCGACGTCAAGATGCCGCGCATGGACGGCATGGAGCTGCTGCGCCGGCTGCGCGAGAAGAGCGCCCTCCCCGTCATCTTCCTGACTTCGAAGGACGACGAGCTGGATGAAGCACTCGGTCTCGCCATGGGCGCGGACGATTATATCGCCAAGCCCTTCTCGCAGCGTCTGCTGATCGCCCGCATCCGCGCGATCCTGCGCCGCACCGAGATGCGGGCGAAGCCGGCCGAGGCCGAGGAAGCGGCAGAGCCGGTGCAGATCGTGCGTGGCCGGCTTGCCATGGACCCGGCGCGGCACCGCGTCGCCTGGGACGGCAAGGACGTGACCCTGACCGTCACCGAGTTCATGATCCTCGAGGCGCTCGCGCAGCGGCCGGGCGTGGTGAAATCACGCAACCAATTGATGGATGTCGCCTATCACGACGACATCTATGTCGACGATCGCACGATCGACAGCCACATCAAGCGGCTGCGGCGCAAGTTCCGCGCGGTCGACGAGGATTTCAGCGCCATCGAGACGCTGTACGGCGTGGGCTACCGCTTTGCGGAGGAGTGACGAGCGCGACCTCGCGGTGCGGTGGTCCGGACGGCTATCGCTGACCAAGCGCATCCTCGCGGTCAACATCTTCGCATTGGCGATGCTGGCCGGAAGCCTCTTCTATCTCGACAGCTACCGTCACCGCAGCACCGACGCCCGGCTCGGGCAGGCCAAGACCGAGGTCCGCATGGCGGCCGACGCGCTCGCGGTCGCGCCGATGGAGATGCGCGCGACCTTGATCGCGCGACTGGGCCAGGCTTCGCGCACGCGGCTGCGGGTCTACGCCCCGACCGGCGAGACCTTGATGGACAGCTGGTCCGGCACGCCGCCGACCTACACGCTGCGCGATCCCCGGAACGAGCCGTGGAACAAGAATGCCGCGCGCATCATGGATGACATTTTCGATGCGATCGTCGGCGCCGACAGCCCGCCCGATTACGTGCCGAGCGAGAATGAAACGCTGGACCATTGGCCGGAAGCGCAGGCAGCGCTCGCCCAGCAGGGCACCACGACCGCGATCCGCCAGGCGCCTGAAGGCACCCCCTTCATCTCCGCCGCAACGCCGATGCCCGGCGGCACCAGCGTGCTGCTGATGACGCGCAACGCCCGCGACGTCCGCGCCGAGGTCCGCGCCGAACGCACGACCCTGGGCCTCGTCCTGCTCGGCACCTTGCTGCTCTCGATCCTGCTCTCGGTGTTCCTGGCGCGGACGGTGGCAAAGCCGCTCCGCCGTCTCGCGCGGGCCGCCCATCGCGTCCGGCTGGGCCGCGCGCGCGAGGTCGACGTCCCCCTCCTCCCCGCCCGCCGCGACGAGATCGGCCTGCTTGCCCGGGCGCTGCACGACATGACCCATTCGCTGCGCTACCGGATCGACGCCACCGAAGCGTTCGCGGCCGACGTGACCCATGAGCTTAAGAACCCGCTCGCCTCCTTGCGCTCGGCGGTCGACAGCCTCGACCGAGTCAAGGACCCCGAATTGCAGCGGCAATTGCTGGACGTCGTCCGCAACGACGTCGTCCGTCTCGACCGGCTTGTGGTCGACATCGCCGAAGTGTCTCGGCTCGACGCCGAACTGTCGCGCGCCCGCTTCGAGGAGGTCGACATCGGCTGCATGGTCGAATCCCTGCTCGGCCTGTGGGAAGCGCGGGCGGCCGAGCGCGGGGTTCGGGTCGCCTTCGCGCGGCCGCGGGTCGGAACCGCGGTGGTGATGGGCGAGGAATCCCGGCTGGCGCGGGTCGTCGACAATATCGTCGACAACGCCATTTCCTTCTCGCCCGCCGGCGGACTGGTCGAGGTCTCGGCGGCACGGATCGACAACGAGGTGGTGGTCGACATCGAGGACGAGGGACCCGGTGTTGCCCCCGCGGTGCGTGAGGCGATCTTTAACCGCTTCCACAGCATAAGGCCGGACGGCGAGGCTTTCGGCCGCCATTCCGGGTTGGGGCTCGCGATTGCCAAGGCGATCGTCGAGGGCCATGACGGCCGGATCGAGGTCGGGGACCGCCATGACGGGCGCACGGGCGCCCGCTTCGTTCTTCGCTTCCCGGGGATCTTCGCAGAATGACCATGGCTTCGCTGTCCTCCGAAACGCTTCATGCCTCCTGCGTCGCCAAAGATGGCCGCGCGATCCTGATTTCGGGCCGTTCGGGGGGCGGCAAATCGGATCTCGCGCTGCGCCTGATCGACCGCGGCGCCCTGCTGGTGAGCGACGATTACACGATCGTGAAGCGCGTTGCCGGACGCCTCCTCGCTTGCGCGCCGCAGACGATCCTCGGCAAGATCGAGGTCCGCGGTGTCGGCCTCGTCGAAATGGAAACGGCGAGCGACGTGCCGGTCGCTTTGGCCGTCGACCTCGATCGCACCGTCGACCGCCTCCCCGAACTGCACGACCCGCTCGGCGTCTGCGGGGTGAAAGTACCCGTCATCGGCCTTAGCGGGCTGGAGCCGTCGGCCCCGATCAAAGTCGAGCTGGCACTGCGCCAGTTCGGGCTGGAATAGCATGAAACCGGGTCCGGCGCCCAAGCGCATCCTGCTCGTCACCGGCCTGTCCGGAGCCGGCAAGTCGACCGTGCTGCGCACGCTCGAGGATATCGGCTGGGAAGTGGTCGACAACCTTCCCCTGTCGATGCTCGAGGCGCTGCTGTCGACGCCACTGGCCAAGGGCGCGAGCCGCCGCCGCCGGCCGCTCGCTCTGGGGATCGACAGCCGCACACGCGATTTCGACGCCAATTCGGTGGTCCAGCAGATCAAGGAACTCGCCGGCGACCATTCCTTCCCCGTCGAGACGCTCTATCTCGACTGCGCCGGATCGAAATTGCTGCAGCGTTATTCGGAAACGCGCCGGCGCCACCCGCTCGCACTCGACCGTCCGGCGACCGACGGAATCGCCGCCGAGCGCGACCTGATGGAGCCGCTGCGGCGCTGGGCCGAATATATAATCGACACCACCGATACTGACAGCAACGCGCTCCAGCAGCAGATCCGGCATCGCTTCGGCACCGACCTCTCGCCTTATCTCCACATCATGTCGTTCGGTTTCGCGCGCGGCCTGCCCCGCAATGCCGACACAGTCTTCGACATGCGCTTCCTCAAGAATCCGCATTGGGAAGACGATCTGCGGCCCATGACGGGGCTCGACGCGCCGGTCGGCGCCTATATCGCGACCGACGAGAGCTACGAGCCGGCGGTGGCGCGAATCGAGGACCTGCTCCTCCTGCTCCTTCCCCGCTACCGCAGCGAGGGAAAATCCTATGTTTCGATCGCATTTGGCTGTACCGGCGGGCGCCATCGCTCGGTGCACGTCGCGGAGCGGGTTGCCACGAGGTTGCGCCAGGCCGGTTTTTCGCCCACGGTCGAACATCGCGACCTCGCATCGCGGCCGCGCGACCTGGTCGAGGGGGACCAGCGGGCGCAGTTGGATATTTAGGTGTATCAATGATCGGTCTTGTACTGGTTACCCATGGCCGCCTTGCGGCCGAGTTCATCGTTGCCATGGAACATGTGGTCGGCCCGCAGCAGCGGATCGAGGGAATCTGCATCGATGCGGATGACGACATGGAGGTCCGGCGCAACGACATCGCCGAAGCGATCGCCAAGGTCGACGACGGCGACGGCGTGATCATCCTCACCGACCTGTTCGGGGGAACGCCTTCGAACCTCGCCATCTCGTTGATGAAATCCGAGAAGATCGAAGTGATCGCCGGCGTCAACCTGCCGATGCTGATCCGGCTCGAGGGCGCGCGCAAGAATATGGACGTCAAGGCCGCCGTCGCCGCGGCGCGCGAAGCTGGGCGCAAATATATCTCGGTCGCCTCCGAAATCCTGGGCGAAGCGGTCTAGATGCCGTCGCGCACCGTCGACGTGCTGAACAAGCGCGGGCTCCACGCCCGGGCGAGCGCCAAATTCGTGACCATGGCGAGCGAGCACAAGGCCGAGATCGAGGTCGAGAAGGACGGCAGCAAGGTCTGCGGCACCTCGATCATGGGGCTGATGATGCTCGGCGCTGCGATGGGCGACAGGATCACGATCAGCGCCGAGGGCGACGGCGCGGAAGCGGCCGTGGCGGCCCTGGCGGAGCTCGTGGAAGCCAAGTTCGGCGAGGAATAATGCCCCGCGAGATCACCGCCTTCTCGAACCCGCTGGTGAAGCGGGTGCGCGGCCTGCGCGAGAAGAAGAACCGCCGCGAGGAAGGCCTGTTCATGGCCGAGGGGCTGCGCATCCTGACCGAAGCGCGCGAGGCCGGTTTCCTGCCCGACACTTTGTTCTTCGCCGCCAACAGCCCCGCCCATCCCCTGCTCGACCGACTCATCGCCGAGACCGAGGCCGACGGTGGCGAGGCGATCGCGACCACGCCGGACATCCTTCACAAGCTGTCCGGCAAGGACAATCCCCAGATCGTGCTGGGCGTGTATCGCGCCTTCCCGACCGACCTCGACCGCATCGACCGGAGCAAGGCCGATCTCTGGATCGTCGCCCAGTCGCTGCGCGATCCCGGCAATCTCGGCACGATCCTGCGCACTGGCGATGCCGTCGGCGCGGGCGGCCTGATCCTGGTCGACGATTGCGTCGATCCCTTTTCGGTCGAGGCGGTGCGGGCGACGATGGGCGCGCTCTTCACCCAGCAGATCGCCACAGCCTCTTGGGACGAGTTCGTCTCCTGGCTCCGCGCCGGAGACGGCGAGCTGATCGGAACCAGCCTCAAGGCGACGCAGGATTATCAGGAGCCGCGCTACCGCAAGCCCGCCTTCATCCTGGTCGGCAACGAGGCGCAGGGTCTGCCGGAAGCCTATGAAGCCGAATGCGACACGCTCGTGAAGATGCCGATGCTTGGCAAGGCCGACAGCCTCAACGCCGCCGTCGCCACCGCGGTGATGGCCTATGAGGTGATCAACCAGTGGCGCCGCGCGTGACGCGGAACCTTCGATTCGCTCGTGCGCTGACGCGGCCATGAAACCGGCCCGCATCACGATGCCGAAATGGCCCGCCCATGTCATGCTGGCCCTCTGCGCCGCCTGCGCCTACCCCGCGGTCACCGCGAGCGCCCCGGGACCGGAGCACGAAACCTACAGCGCGCGCGGCCAGGAGCCCGGCTGGGCGCTGACCATCGCCGACGGCGTGATCGACTATCAGGGCAACTATGGCGAGAAGCGCATCCGCGTCGCCCGGCCCGAGCCGCGCACGACCTTCAACGGCCACCGCTACGAGACCCAGCGGCTGGTCGTCGACGTCACCCACGGCCGCTGCAACGACGCGATGAGCGGCCAGGGCTTCGCCGATCAGGTGATGGTGATCGCCGACGGCGAGACCTACCGCGGCTGCGGCGGCGAGCGCCGGCCGGACTGGGACGTCTAAGGCGCCGCCTGCGCAATCGTCATTGCGAGCGGGGCGGAGCAATACAGGCTGGTGCCAACCCCTCCACCATGCTGCGCATGGTCCCCCTCCCCGTTCCGGGCAGGATTATTCAGCGGCTTCGGCGTCGTCGTTGGCGCTGAGCTTGGTGAGCGCCCGGGGCGGCGTATCCACGATCGGCAGTGTCTCGATGCTCTTGCCGCCCGTCTCGACCTTCAACGTCTCGAAACGCTTGGCCTGGGTCAGGACCTGGCTTTCGAGGCTGCCGACGAAATCGTTATAGGCACCGGTGGCAAGATTGAGGTTGCGGCCGAGCTTCGCGACGTGCGCGCCCATCGTGGAGAGGCGGCGGTAAAGCTCCTTGCCAACCTCGGCGACCTCCTTGGCCTGCGCGGCCAAAGTCTCCTGTCGCCACATGCCCGCCATCACCTTGGCGAGCGCCAGCATGTTGATGGTCGAGGCGATGATGACGCCATTGCGATAGGCGGCCTCGATCAGGTCCGGCGCGCGCTCTGCCGCGGCTGAGAGGAAATGCTCGCCCGGAATGAACATGATGACGAAATCGGGTGATAGGTCGAATTGGCGCCAATAGCCCTTGCGGCCGAGGTCGTTCGCATAGGCCTTCATCGCCGCGGCATGCTGGCCCAGCAGTTGCGTGCGGATGCCCTCATCCTCCTCGTCGAACGCCTGCTCGAAATGGACGAGCGGGCATTTGACGTCGATCACGATACAGCGGCCCCCGGGCAGGTTGATCACGCAATCGGGACGGAGTTGGCGCTCGCCATCACTGACCGAACTTTGCAGGCCGAAATCGATATTCTCGGCGAGGCCGGCGGATTCGAGGATTGTGCGCAATTGCTCCTCACCCCACCGTCCTCGCGCTTTGGGACTGGAGCGCATGACGTTGGCGAGCCGCTGCGTCTCGCGGCGCACGTCGGCATTGCCTTGGGTCAGCTGGGCCACAGCCGCCTTCAACTCCCCGTAGCTGCCAACACGCTCCTTTTCGACTTGGACAAGTTTTTCCTCGTAGCGCTTGAGCGTCGTTTCGACTGGCTGCAGCAGGGTCTTCAGTTTCTCCTCGTGCTTCTCGCCAGCCTGATTGAAGCGAGCGTCGGCGCGTTCGAGGAAGGTCTTCTGCGCGTCGCCGAGCAGCTTCGACCCGATTTCGCTGAACTGAGCGGAAAGCGCATCCTTAGCCTCCATCAATTCCTTCATGCGCGCGTCGAAGTTGCGGGAATCAGCTTTCATTTCGGCGTTCTGGCGAAGCGCCTCATCACGATCCCGCCGGAGCGCCTCGATCTGCTCCTGCAGCGCCGGCACCTGCTTGGCGCGTTCCTCCGCGGCGGCAAGGTCCGCAATCGCCTTGCGGAAATCTTCGAGCCTCTGGTCGCGCTCGGCGCGGAAGGCGGCCGCCTGGCGGTTGCCTACGAACCAGCCCGCGCCGAGCCCCGCGACCAGCGCCACCACCACCAAAATCATCGGATCCATCTCAACACCCCACGCCGGAACGAAATGGGAACCTAGAGCAGCCCGGGCCCGCGCTCAACAGGATTCGGGAACCGGCGCGCCGCAACGCCCGTTCGTTTTGCAGAGGAGAAAGCCATGTCGATCGCCAAGATGATCGCCGCCCATCCCGATGTCGGCGGCCATCTCAACGAGCCGCTCGCGCTCGCCGTCCGCCACGCCATGTTCTGCGCCACGATCTGCACCAGCTGCGCCGACGCCTGCTCCGCCGAGGAGATGGACATGCGCCAGTGCATCCGCACCTGCCTCGACTGCGCCGACATTTGCGCGGCGACGGCGAGAGTGGCGACGCGGCAGACCGGCAGCAACGAGGCTTTGCTGCAGGAAATGCTGCAGCTCTGCATCACCGCGTGCGACATCTGCGCCGAGGAATGCGCGCGCCACGACCACGAGCATTGCCGCATCTGCGCGGAAATGTGCCGGGAATGCGCGCGCGACTGCCGCGCGGCGATCGACGCCGTGGCGGCCTGATCTCTGGGCCCGGCTTTAGCCGGGAGCAATACGAGCTTAGAGAATAGCCGCCTTCTCGCGTTCGCGGCGGGCCTTCAGCACCTTCTTCACCACCATGTCGCGCTTCAGGCGCGAGAGATGGTCGATGAACAGCACGCCGTTCAAATGGTCGACCTCGTGCTGGAGGCACACCGCCATCAGGCCGTCGAATTCGCCTTCGCGCTGCTTGCCGGTCTCGTCGAGCCAGGTGGCGCGGACGCTGGCCGGGCGTTCGACCTCGGCATATTGGTCGGGAATCGACAGGCAGCCCTCATTATAGGTCTTCCAGTCGTCGGACTGCTGGACGATCTCGGGATTGATGAAGACCCAGGGCTTGCGCACCGGCTCGCCGCCTTCCTCCTCCGGATCCTGCAGATCGATGACCAGCAGCCGGCGCGGCACCGCGACCTGGACGGCGGCGAGGCCGATGCCCGGTGCGGCATACATCGTGTCGAACATGTCGCGGACGAGCCGCGTCACGTCGTCGTTGATCGCTTCGACCGGCGCCGATTCGGCGCGCAGGATCGGATCGGGAATTTCGATGATCGGAAGGAGGCCCATGGTGCGCAGCTAGGCAGCGCCGAGGGGAGCGTCAAGACTTCGCGGCGTCAGGCGACCGGGCGGCGCGCGCGCAGCGCCTGGGCGAGCGTGCCCTCGTCGAGATAATCGAGCTCGCCGCCGACCGGCAGGCCATGGGCGAGCTGGGTGATGCGGACCGGGAAGCCTTCGAGCCGTTCGGCGAGATAATGGGCGGTGGTCTGGCCTTCGAGGGTCGCATTCATCGCCAGCACGATTTCGTCGATGCCGCCGTCGCTGACGCGCGCGATCAGCCGGTCGATCGTCAGATCCTCGGGCCGCACCCCTTCGAGCGCCGAGAGGCGGCCGCCGAGGACGTGGAAGCGGCCCGGGAAGAGGCGCGAGCGATCGAGCGCCCACAGATCGGAGACTTCCTCCACCACGCACAGAAGCCGCGCGTCGCGGCGGGCGTCGGCGCAGATGCTGCAGGGATCGGTGGTGTCGACATTGCCGCAGACGTGGCAGACCGCGAGCTTCTCGCTGACCTGCTCGAGCGCGCGCAGCAGCGGATTGAGCGCCACCTCGCGCTTCTTGAGGAGATGCAGCACGGCGCGGCGGGCCGAACGCGGGCCGAGACCGGGCAGCCGGGCCAGAGCCTGCGTCAGCGCGTCGATCTCGGGAGATGCCATGGTCGCAGCCATATGGCGCAGCGCGGTGACTTGCCAAGCCGGTTTGACCGGATAGAGCGAAACCATGCGCATCGCCTTCATGGGAACTCCGGATTTCGCCGTGCCGACGCTCGACGTGCTGGCCGAGGCCGGGCACGACATCGTCGCCGTCTACTCGCAGCCGCCGCGGCCGGCCGGGCGCGGCAAGGCGCTGCGCCCCTCCCCCGTCCAGGAACTGGCCGAGGCGCTCGGGCTTGAAGTGCGCACCCCGGCGAGCTTGCGCGACCCCGACGAGCAGGCAGCCTTCGCCGCGCTCGACCTCGACGTCGCAGTGGTCGCGGCCTACGGCCTGATCCTGCCGGTGCCGATCCTGGAGGCGCCGCGCCACGGCTGCCTCAACGTCCATGGCTCGATCCTGCCGCGCTGGCGCGGCGCGGCACCGGTGCAGCGCGCGATCCTGGCTGGCGACGCCAAGACCGGCATCACCATCATGGGCATGGAAAAGGGCCTCGACACCGGCCCGATCTACGCGGTGCGCGAGACCGAGATAGACCGCAAGACCGCCGGCGATCTCACCGAGGAGCTGGCCGAGACCGGCGCTTTCCTGATGCAGGAAGTGCTCGCCGACCTTGCCCGCTACACGCCCGAGCCGCAGCCGGAGGAAGGGGTGACCTACGCCTCGAAGATCGAAAAGCACGAGGCGCGGCTCGATTTCACCCGCACCGCCGCCGAGGTCGAGCGGCAGGTGCGCGCCTTCAATCCGATGCCGGGGGCGTTCATCGAATTTGGCGGCGAGCGCATCAAGATCCTCGCGGCCGATATCGTCCAGGCGGTCGAAGCGCCGGGGATGGTGATCGACGAGCGCCTCACCATCGCCTGCAGCGCCGGTGCGATCGCCCCGACCCGGGTCCAGCGCGCCGGGCGGACCGTGATGACCCCGACCGAATTGCTGCGCGGCTTTGCCATTCCCGCGGGCACGCGCCTGGCATGACCCGCTTCCGCCTGACGGTGGAGTTTGACGGCCGCCCGTTCATGGGCTGGCAGCGGCAGGCGCACGGCCCTTCGGTGCAGCAGGCGATCGAGGAGGCGGTCGAGCGGATGACCGGCGAGCAGGTCGTGCTGCACGCGGCCGGACGGACCGACGCCGGGGTGCACGCGCTGGCGATGACCGCCCATGTCGACATCGCCAAAGAGGTAACGCCGTTCCGGCTTTCGGAAGCCCTCAACGCCCTGCTCGCGCCGCAGCCGGTGGCGATCCTCGATGCGCAGGTCGCGGCGGACGATTTCCACGCGCGTTTCAGCTGCATCGGGCGGCGCTACGTCTACCGGATCGTCAACCGGCGCGCGCCTTTGACCTTCGAGGCGGGCCGGGCCTGGCGCGTGGCGGCGCCCCTCGACGCGGCGGCGATGCACGAGGCGGCGCAACTGCTGGTCGGCCGGCACGATTTCACCACCTTCCGCTCGGCCCACTGCCAGTCCGAAAGCCCGCTGAAGACGCTCGACCGGCTCGACGTCGTGCGCGATGGCGACCGGATCGATTTCCACGTCGCCGCCCGCTCCTTCCTCCACCATCAGGTGCGCTCGATGGTCGGCTGCCTGCAGCTGGTCGGGCGCGGCAAATGGAGCGCGCGGGACTTGAAGGACGCGCTGGAGGCGCGCGACCGCGCCGCGCTCGGCCTCAATGCCCCGCCCGACGGGCTCTATTTCGCGGCGGCACTGTATCCCGACGAGGAACCGAGCCCGAACAGCCTCTGAAGCGAGCGGTCGAGCATCAGCAACTGCCAGAGCAATCGGCCATGGTCGGCGCGGCCGGCGCGATGGTCGGCGGCAACCCGCGCGATCGCCGCTTCGTCGAACCAGCCCGTTTCGGCCAAAGCCGAGCCGCGAGCAATGCCGGCGGCCTCGCCGGCGAGCGGACCGCGGAACCACGCGGATACCGGAGTCACGAAGCCCATCTTGCGGCGGTGCAGGATCTCGTCGGGCAGGTAGCGGCCCAGCGCGCGCTTCATCAGCCATTTGCCCGAGCCGCGGCGCAGGCGCATCCCGGCGGGAACGCGTGCGGCGAACTCGACGAGCCGGTGATCGAGCAAAGGCTCGCGCGCCTCGAGGCCGACGGCCATGCTGGTGCGGTCGACCTTGGTCAATATGTCGCCGGGCAGCCAGATCTTGAGATCGGCATATTGGGCGCGTGACAGCGCATCGCTGGCCGGAGCCCTCTCCATCGCCCGGACGTAACGATCCTCAGCGCGGTGCCCTTGGAGGGCCGAGCGGAAGCCGGGCGCGTAGAGGCGCTGGCGCAGCGCCGGCGGCGTGACTCCGACCGCCTCCGCATAGGCCTCGCCGCCCGATTTGCCGAGCGCCTGGAGCGTCGTCTTGGCGCGGAACGGGCGCGGCGCCCAGTCGAGCTTGGGCCAATTATCGCCGAGGCGGCCGAGCGCCCTACCCACCCCCTGCGGAAGCAGGCCGCGCACCCGCTCCTCGACCGCGAACAGCCGGTAGCGGCGATAGCCGGCGAACGCCTCGTCGGCGCCGTCGCCGGACAGGGCGACCTTGACCTTCTCGCGCGCCAACTCGGCGACGCGGTAGGTGGCGAGTGCCGAGGCGTCGGCAAAAGGCTCGTCGAACACCGCAGCCAGCGTGTCGATCAGCGCGAAATCGTCGGCGGCGACGATGCGGGCACGGTGGCGCGTGGCAAACCGCTCGGCGACCTGGGCCGCAAATCGCGTCTCGTCATGATCGGCCTGGTCGAAGCCAATCGAGCAGGTTTCGACGGCATTGCGGCTCGCCTCGGCCATGAAGGCGACCACCGCCGAGCTGTCGACGCCGCCCGAGAGGAAGGCGCCGAGCGGCACGTCGGCGACCATGCGCGAGCGCACCGCTTCGCGCATATGCTCGGTCAGCTCCTCGGCGAGGATGTCGGCCCTGGCGCTGCTCGGCTGCGAGAAATCGACGTCCCACCATTGCGATGGCTGCGGGACCCTGCGGCCACGGCGGACGAGGAGATGGTGGCCGGCGGGAAGCTTGCGCACCCCGGCCACGATCGAAGCGTCGTCTGGGACGTAACCGTAGGCCAGAAAGTCATCGACCGCCTGCGCGCTTGGGCCGGCGCGCATCAGCGGATGGGCGAGCAGTCCCTTCAGCTCCGAGGCGAAGATGAGGGCGCCGTCGGCCAGCTCGGCGTAGAAAAGTGGCTTCACGCCCAGGCGGTCGCGGGCGAGGAACAAGGCGTCGGCGGCGGCATCGTAAAGCGCGAAGGCAAACATGCCGTTGAACCGGGAAAGGCAGTCCGGGCCCCACTCACGCCAGGCGGCGAGGATCACCTCGGTGTCGCTGTCGGTGCGGAAGACGTGACCCTTGCCCTCGAGCTCCGCGCGAACCTCGCGGAAATTGTAGATCTCGCCATTGTAGGTGACCGCAACCCGGTCATCCGAGGTGGCCATCGGTTGGGCGCCGCCGGCAAAATCGATGATCGAGAGGCGACGGTGGCCGAGGCCCACGCCGGGCGCGGTCCAGACGCCGCTGCCGTCCGGCCCGCGATGGGCGAGGAAGTCGCTCATCGCGCGGACGCGGGCCGGATCGACCGGCTTGGGAACGTCGGGATGGAAAATGCCGGCGATGCCGCACATCGTTCAGACCCCCGCGGCGCGGTCGGCGACCGGCGCGATCGGACCAAGATCGTGGAGGAAAGCATCGATGGCGGGGCGGGCGTCGGGCTCAGGGGCAGAGACGAGCAATGCCACCGCCCGCTGGGGCCCACCCAGCAGGCGCGTCTTCATCGTTTCAAGCTTCACGCGGTACTCGCTCCCCGTCACCAGATCGCCGACCCGATAGAAGGTCGCAACCTCGCGTACAGTCCCGTCCGAGCCGATCCGTTCGGAACGTCCGTTGGGCCGAGCCGGCCCCTGCGAGATCCAGGTCCAGCCTCCGTCGGGGCCGACTGCGCCCTGGCCGAAGCCGACCATCTCGCGCCCCTCGCCCTGGCGGGCGAAGACGGCGATGGCGAGATCGACTTCGCGGCCCGCTGCATCACGGTAGCGTCCGACGCGGAGCCGGTCGGCGCCGACATAATGGGGCTGCCAGTCGAGATCGCCGGCGACGCGCTCCCAGCCCGGCACGGACGGCAAGACGATGTCGCTTGGGGCATGGCTGCCCGCGGCCACGGCGGCCGACCAGAGGGGCGGCACCGCCGCGATGGCAAGCGCGGCGGCGGCGATTTGGACCGCGCGCTGCGGCTTGCCGGGGGTGGAGCGCAAAGCCTCCGGATCGAACCAGGGGTCGCCCGGCGCGCGATCGAAGAAGCGCCAGCCCGCGCCCAGCGTCAGCGCGATCACGATTGCGAAGAAGATCCAGCCATAGACGACATGGTCGACCCCAGCCGCGAAATCCGAATTGGTGGCGTGGGCGATGTAGATCGTGCCCCAGGCACGCACGCCGTTGGCGAGGATCGGGACCGTGACCGAGGCGAGCATGAAGAGCGCCCGCCGCTTCCACGACCGGAAGCAGAGATTCGCCACCAAAGCGCCGAGCGCGACCATCGCCACCAGGAATTTCACGCCGGCGCACGCCTCCGCGACGCGAAACAAGCCCGTGGGGATCGTGATGAAGATGCCCTCGAGATGGGCGGGGATGCCCGACAGGCGCAGCAGCGCCATGCAAAGCTCGGCGGTGACGGTCTGCATCAGCGGCACGATCTCGTCGCCCGCCGGCACCAGGAAGAAGAGGTAGAAGATCGGGAAGGCGAGACCGCGCGAGACCGATTTGCCGAGACAGGCAATCACCGCCCCCTGCAGCATCAGCACGAGGCCAAGATGTCGGGCCAATGCCACGCCTCCCGCTTCGCCCAGCAACCAGAGGAAAGCGCCGGCTGCGACCAGGACGAGGCCGGGCGCCCAGGCGGCGGGCGCGAGCCGGTCGAGCGCGGGCCGGCGCTGCCACACCAGCCAGGCGGTGATCGGAAGGATCAAAGCGCAATGATTGTAGGTCGAGCTGGTGAGCCAGATCCCGACCATGTCGGCCGCGTCGCGGTGGAACAGGAGCAGGAGGCCCGCCACCGCACCGGCGAGGGCGAGCAGGTGCGCATGCCAGGCCGGATCGGCGCGGCCGGCCGCCGGGAGGATGGCGGCCTGGAGGGTCATTCCGCCGCCTGCCGCTCGGGCCCGCGCAACATGTCGGTGAGCGGCGCCAGTCGGGACGCCCAGCGATAGGCGATTTCCATCCGGCGGCGCGCGGCCGCGCCCATATCGGCGCGGCGATCGGGATCGGCGAGCAAGGCTGCGACCCCCTCGGCAGGATCGTCGGCGACCAGCAGGTCGCGGCCGGGCAAAGCCTCGATCCCCTCGAAAGCCGGCTGCGAGGCGACGACGGGCTTACCCATCGCCATCGCCTCCAGCACCTTGTTCTGGATGCCGCGGGCGACGAGCAAGGGCGCCACCACGACATCGGCGGCGGCGAGCCAGCTGCGCACGTCGGCCACCGGTCCGGTGACGATCACGCCGTCGCGGCTCGCCAGCTGCTCCACGGCCGGGGCCGGATTGCGGCCGACGATCGCGAAGCGGGCATCGGGGCATGCGGCGCGGATGGACGGAAAAGCCGTCGTCGCAAAATGGACCACCGCCTCGACATTGGGGCGGTAATCCATCTGGCCGGTGAAGACGATCAGCGGGCCCTGCCCCGGTTCGAGCCGCGGGAAAGGCGCGGCAGGGTCGTAGAAAGCAAGATCGATGCCGTTGCCGACGGCGCTTATGTCGGACTGCGGGAGCCCGACCCTCTCGCGGAACAGGGTCGCCTCGGCCTCGCTGACGAACAGGCTCACATCGGCCCGCGCGGCAGTGGCGCACTCGAAGGCGAATAGCCGCTCGGCCTCGCGGCGAAACAGCGGAGCCCTGATCCCGCCGGCCTTGGCGTAATCGGCGAACTTGGCCGAATCCATGTCGACGAAGTCCATCACGAAGCGCGGCCCCTCCGGCACGAACTGCGCCATCTGGCTCGAGAAAGCGAACACCGTGCCGACCGGCTCGCGCGCCACGACGTCCCCGACGAAGCGGCGCAGGCGCGGACTGTCGAACAAAGTCAGCGACGCGGGAGCGCCGGTGGCGAGCGCGCGCAATCCGGCGGCCAGCTTGTTGGTGCGCCGCACCTCGACATGCGCCGAACCCAGACGCCCGCCGAGGGCGGCCCGCAGCGCACCGAGATGGGCCGCGTCGGCTTCGTCATCGGCAAAACAGGCGAGATGCACACGGGCCAGCCCGGCCAGATGGCGCAGCATGTGCCACGAGCGCATCTTGTCGCCGCGGTCGGGCGGGAACGGGATGCGGTGGGCGAGGAAGAGAATGTCGTCCATCAGCCCAGCCCCCGTGATATGACCGGCCCGAGCCGGTTGGCGACCCACAGGGGCAGGCGCTTCCACAACGCGATCTGCAGCCGGTAGCGCGGATCGAGCGGGTTGATTTCGCGCGGCGCGGCGCCGTCGGCGGTGCGGCTGGCATAGACCAAAGGCCGCGGCTCGAACCCCCAATTCTTCTTGAAGGCGTAAGCGCCGGTGCCGAGCTTGGAGCGGCCCATGTCGAACCGCGTGCAGCCGCGGCGGCGGGCGTGGCACATGGCCTCGTAATAGAGGAGGTCGTTGGCGCGGGCCTTGCGCGCCTCCCACGTGCCGCCACCCCAATAAGGGAAAGCGGTGCCGCGGAAATAGAGGCTGAGCACGCTCGCCAGCGGCCGGCCGTCGCGGCTCACGGTGACGATGTCGGCATCCTCGCCGAACCTCTCGAGCGCCGCCGCGAACAGGCTGCGCGGGAAGACCGGCGTGCCGAGATTGCGGACGCTCTCGGCATAGACGCGGTAATGGGCGTCGAGGTCGGACGCGCCGCGGCCGATCGAGACCGTGAGGCCATGGCTTTGCGCGCGCCGCACTTCGGCCCGCTCCTTGCGCCGGATCGAGAGCAGGATCGCCTCGTCGCTCTGGGGCAGGTCGCGCGCGAAATCGGCATAGACGCCCTCCTGCCGCGCCCAGCCTTCGGGCAGACGGCCACCCCGAAGCTCCAGCGTCGGACAGCCGAGCTCGACGGCCAGCGCCCATGCGGCGTCGGCCAGCGCGTCGGCCGCTGCCGCGCTCTGGGCGAGGATACCGCCGCCGACCCCGAAACCGGCCGAGACGAGAGCCGAACCGAACAGGGACGAGCGTATCTCGGTCAGCGGCAGCACGCCCTCGACCGCCTCGTCCCCGGCGACGAGATAATGGCCGCGCTGGCGGCAGCCGCGCTCCACCGCTTCGCTCCACTCCGGCAGGTGGAAGGGCTGCGCAGCGGGCTGGGCGCGAACATAGGCCTCGATCCGTCGGCGCTCGTGGGGACAGCCGAGATCGGCGTCACGGACGGCAACGCCGGCGACGGGCGCAAACGCGTTCACGCCAGCCTCGCTTGCTCGTTCGCAACCACATGGTCGGTACGGCCCCAGCGGTGGCTGCGCAGCAATTTCAGGAGCTTGGACTCCATAGCGGAGAGTCGGCTGTAATGGCGCAACTTCGATCGCAACGGCGCGTTGGCGACGCGCGGCTGGCCGGGATCGATCTCCCAGGGATGGAAATAGAAGACCGCAGGCCTTTGCTCGGCGCGATTGACCCGCGCGATCGCCCAATCCGAGAAACGATAAGGAAGCAAGCGGAAGAAGCCCCCGCCCCCCGCGGCGAAGCGCCGCCCGGCCCACTCGACCGTGGTGACCGGCAACTCGACCAGCGCCGCGTCGGCCAGCGGCCGATGGGCGAAGCGCGGCGCCTCGGGCCAGCCATAATGATCGTGGCGCACCGGGGCGACGCTGGAGGAATAGACATAACCCTCCTCCGCCAGCACGCGGTGCGCCCAGGGCGTGCGCTTGTCGATCGAGAAGCTCGGCGCGCGATAGCCGACCGGCGAATGGCCGCAGGCGTCCTCGATGGCGATGCGGGCGCGCTCGAGATCGGCGCGGAAGCGCGCCGGATCGAGCGTGAAGACCCGCTTATGGTCCCATCCGTGGCTGGCAATCTCGTGCCCGGCCTCGGCCGCGCGGTGGATCAGCGCCGGAAAGCGCTCGGCGATCCAGCCCAGAGTGAAGAAGGTCGCCTTGACCCCGGCCCGGTCAAACAGGTCGAGCACGGCGGCGCCGTTGCGTTCGACGCGCGATTCGAGGTCGTCCCAGTCGGCGCGGTCGATCACCGTCTCGAACGCGCCCACCTGGAACCAGTCCTCGACATCGACGGAGAGCGCATTCAGCATGGGCAGCGCCTCAGGCGGCGTGGTGGCGATAGCTCGGCGCCTCGTCATTCTCGACCCAGTCCACCAGCAGAGTGAGGACGCGGCGAATGGCGGCCTCCTGCTCCTCCAGCCGCGCCTCGAGCGCAGCAACGCGCCGCTCCAGTGCCGAATCGCGCAACGGCTCTGCCATCGGCACGGGTTGCGGCGATGCGGGCTCGGCGGGCGCAGAGGCGGTCGACCGCAGCGGCAGGACCGGCTCGGCCGGGACGGTCGCGTCGGCGCCCATGTCGGCCGCGACGGCATCCACCGCCGCGCCGTCGATCGCGGCCGATTGCTCGACCGACGCGAACAGCATCAGCCGGGTGGCGAGCTGGTTGACGCGGCGCGGAATGCCGCCGGTGTGGCGATAGATGGCCGGGAACGCGCTGGCATCGAAAGCCGGGCGCCCTTGCCAGCCGACTATGCGGAGGCGGTGGAGGATATAGGCCTCGATCTCTTCCTCATCCATCGGCTCGAGATGGTGGGTGGCGATCACGCGCTGGCGGAGCTGCTCGAGTCCTTCGGAAGCTGCGAGATCGTCGCGGAATTCGGGCTGGCCGAGCAGGAAGATCTGCAGGAGCGCGCGCCCCCCAACCTGGTAGTTGGAAAGCATGCGCAATTCTTCGAGCGCCGAATGGCCGAGATTCTGCGCCTCGTCGACGATCAGCAGAGTGCGTCGGCCGCTGCGCGCCTGCTCCTCGAGATGCTGTTCGACCAGTTCCAGTAGCCGCGCCTTGGCGGCGCCGTCGGTGGCGATGCCGAGCTTCTGCGCGGCGAGGCGCAGCATGTCGTCGCCCTGGACCTGGGTCGAGACGATGTTCACCGCGTTGAGGCGCGCACGGTCGATCGTTGCCATCAGGTGCGCGACCAGGGTCGATTTGCCCGCCCCGATCTCGCCGGTGATGACGATGAAGCCCTCGCCCTGCGCGAGGCCGTAGCCGAGATAGGCCATCGCCTTCTTGTGGGTGCGGCTGTCGAAATAGAAGCGCGCATCCGGCGTCAGCTGGAAGGGCCGGTCGGTCAGTCCGAAATCGTTCATGTCCGTCCTCCCCTTCAGAAGGTGTAGCGAAGCCCGACCAGGGCGGAAGCGCTGGTGCTGTCGAACGCGCCGCTGTCGGTGGTGTAGAGGCCGAGCGCTCCGAAGGCGGTCAGCCGGTCGAAGAAGAGGCTCTGATAGTAGCTGACGCTCGCGCCCGCGCCGAAGCTGGTGTCGGAGAGCGGCACGCCGCTGTCGAACCAGCTCGCATAAGCATCAAACGACAGGCCCGCGCTGCGGCTCAGCTGGCGCGACAGATTGCCGTTCAGCGTGAAGCTCTCGTCGGTGCGGCCGTCCATCGTGAAGATGCCGGCGCCGAATTCGGGCGCCAGATATTTGCGATGGGCATAGCCGCCGCCGAGACCGAACGACCAGGGCCCGCGCGCGCCCGAGAAGAGGATGGTCGCACCGCGGTTGCGGAACTGATTGCTGTCGATCGACTGGAAGGCATCGTCGAAACAGACGCCCTGCCCGCCTTCGGTGCCGAACACGCACCCGCCCATGCCGCCGATACCGCTCGAGAGCGGGTTGCGGTTGACCTTGAAGTCGAGCGGCAGCCCCTGGAGGTCGGTGACGACGAGCCGGCCGAAGCTGGAAATGCCGTCATAGACGAATGCCTGGACGCCATAGGCCGAATTGAACTCGTGGCGCAGCGATCCGGTATAGGTCATGTCGCCGTAGCGGCGGCCGATCCGCGCCTGCAGCTCGGTGCGGCGGCTCGGACGGTAGATGAAGCCTGCGTCCCAGATCAGCCCGTCCTCGTCGAACGCGACGAGGCGCGGCCGCGAGGGATCGCCGATCAGGCGGCCGCCCGGGGTGAGTAGGGGAACGCCGTTGGCATCGCGCAGGAGGTCGTCCTGGTCGATCCGGATGTCCTCGTAGCCGACGCCGCCGGTGACGGCGAAGGTGGGCGAGACCGGCACGACGACGTCGGCGCGGATATATTTGCCCTCGTAATTCTGGTCGAGCCGCTTGACGTCCTCGCGGACATAGCCGGCGCCCACCGTCCAGCCGAACGGCAGGCGGCCCGGCGCCATGCCGACGCTGGCAGACGCGCTGTGGCTGGTCGAGCTGTCATAGCGGTCGCGGACCGCCTGGCCGGGCGTGGTCGGCACGCCGGCGAGGCTGTGATCGTCGACGTTTACGTAAGCGAGGCGATAGCTCGCACCGACATCGATATCGCCGAATTTCTTCGAGACGGTCGGCCCGGCATAGACGCTGTAGACCTCGGCGATGTTGCGGTCGTCGGCAGTCGAGAAGCCGAAAGCCGGTCCGCGGCCGTCGGCGCGGGCGCGGGCGGCCAGAGCGCCGGCATCGAGACTGACTCCGGGCGCGACTTCGAGCCGGCCTTGTGCGACGCCGCTATGGACGTCCTCGTCGACGATGTCGTTGCCCCAGTCGATCCGGCGCTCGTAGCGGTAGCTGATCGCGGCTTCGACCCGGCGGGTGGATATCCGCCCGTCGATCCCGGCGGCCACGGTCGAATAGGTCAGGGTATCGCCGCCGTCGTTGAGATCGGCGGTGACGACCTGCTGGACCTCCAGATAGGGCGCGATGTCGGTCTTGGCGGGCGCGGCGATGGCGGTTGCGGCGACCGCTGCGGCCAGGGCCGAAAGGCCGAGGGCGCCGGCGAGGCGCTTGCGTGCGATGAACTCGATCATTGGCCTATCCCATAATAGCTGCCGAAGCGGCGACCCGTGGCGGCAAAGCCCGCCCCGTTGAGCATGAGGCTCAGTTGGTCGCAGCCGGAGAGGAGAGCGACCGCTTCTTTGAGGTCGGCTTCCCGGGTCTGGTCCGCCCGCACCACCAGCATCACCTGACCGACATGGGTCGCGAGCACGGAGGCGGGCGAAGCCATGAGGGCGGGGGGCGAATCGAAAATGACGACGCGCTTGGGGTGCGTGACCGTGAGGCCGGCGAGCACTTGCCGGGTACGCGAGGATGCGAGCAATTCGGTGACGTCGTTGGCGCGGCGCCCGGCGGGCAGCACGGACAGGCCATCGATGTCGGTGCGGATGACGAAGCTTTCCGGATCCGCCGATGGATCCGCGAGCGCATCGGTCAGCCCAGGGCCGTCGTCGAGACCGAGGATCGAGAGGATCTCCGGCTTCACCACGTCGCCGTCCACGAGCAGGACTTCGGTGTCGTGCTCGGCGGCGAGCGACAGCGCGAGGTTCAGCGCGCAGAAGGTCTTGCCCTCGTTCGGCGAGGCCGAGCAGACGAGGATCGACTGGCGTTTATCGGCGGCGATGCCGGTCGCGCCCGAGACGCCAAGCAGCAAGGGCCGCTTGAGGATGCGGAATTCCTCGGCGAGCGCCGTCGCGAGCGCGTCGGGGCGGATGAAACCGGCTTGCTCCAGCGCCGTCAGGTCGACCCGGCCGAGGCGGCCCTTGAACGGATCGGCCGAGCGCGGCGCCGGTTGCGGCTTGGCCTGCGGCTGAGGCTGGGCTGGCAGTTCCGGCGCCGACGCGGCCACAGGCGTATCCGGCTCCGGAAACGGGATCGGATCGGAGACGCGCAGGCCTGATCCGAAATCGTAGATTTCGGCGGCGCGTTCGATCAGGGATTGGCGGCTCTGGTCCATGTTCGTCCTCTCAAGCCACCGTGCTGCGCTGCCAGAATTCGACGAGCATCAGCAAAGCGTAGCCACCCGCCAGTGCGCCCCCTGCCCCGGCAAACCATTTCAGCCGCTGGCGCTGCAGCGCGCGCTTCTCGGCCGTGAAGATCTCGCTCACCGACCCCAGCACCGGCAGTCCGGTGACCTGCGCGAGGCGCGCCTGGGTCGGGAAGGTCATTTGCAGCTGGCCCGCGACGAATGCCGCGCCCGCACCCGCGCCAAGCGCGAGGATCAGGATCACCGACAGGAAGATCGGCCGGTTCGGAGCGGCCGGCACCTGTGGCCGCGACGGCGGCTCGATCACCCGGAAATTGATCGCGTCGGTCTTGCTGGCGACGTCGCCGCGCAGCCGCACCTGCTCGCGATCCTGAAGCAATTTGTCATATTCGCGCTTCATGACTTCATAATCGCGGCTGAGCTGGGCCTGCTCGGAGACCAGGCCGGGCTCGTTGGTCGCGGCGGCGAGCTGCGCCATCGCTTGCTGGATCTGGTTCTTGCGCGCGGTCGCGGCGGCGACCTGCGCCTCTTTCTCGGCAGCCATCGCGCGCAGCGAGACATAGGCCGGATTGGGCGTGCCGCCGGCAACGCCGCCGCCATTGCGGCGTTCGGCCGCCGCCTGCGGGCGCAGTCGCGCGATTTCGGCACGGGTAGCGACCACGTCGGGGTGGCGATCGGTCCAGCCGCGCGCCTGGGCGGTGCTGAGCTGGCTTTCCAGCGCTGCGATCTGGTTCGAGGCGAAGCCCCCGCCGACACCGGGCGTGGCGATTGCGGCCGGGATGCCTGCCATTTGGCTGCGCAAGGCAGTGAGCGAACTCTGGGCGGTCATCAGCTCGCGCTCGATATTGGCAAGCTCGACGCGGGCCGAAGACATGCGCTGCTCGATCGTCCCGTCGCCCGGGAGCAGGCCCATATATTGCGCGTCGAATTCGGCGCGGCGCTGCTCGGCCTGCTGGAGCTGGGCTTCGCGGCGCTTCAGCTCCTCGTCGAGGAAGGCGAGGCTCTGGCCGATCTCGGTGCGATTGCCGGCGAGGTTCTCCTCGTTGAATAGGTCGAGCAGATTCTGCACGACCGCGCTTGCGGTGCGGGCGTTCTGCCCATTCGAGAAGCTGCCGATGCCCGAGCTGGCGCTGATCTCGATCACGCTGGCATTGTCCAGCTGCGCGGTGATCTTGATATTCTCCCGGAGCGCGGTGACCTGGGCCGCGAGGTCGCGGTCGCTGGCCACGAGCTGGTTGAGGTCGGTGGCGCGCACGACCTTCTGCAGATTCTCGGTGGAGGTCAGCATCTGCTTGATGCGCAGCAGGTCGTTCTGGCGGTCCACCTGCGTGATGCCGATCTTCTCGGGCAGGATGGTCTGCATCTGGGCGAAGACCTTGGCCTTCGATTCATAGCTGTTCGGGATCAGCGCCAGGACCAGCCAGCCGAGCAGGCACACGCCCCACGCCACGCCGAGCGCCAGCCAGCGGCGGCGCCAGACCTGGTGCAGGGCGATCCGAAACTGCTCGTAAAGTCCGTCCAAGGTGCTGGTCCCCTTTCAGCCCGCCGCGCGGCGGATCAGAACATGCTTTCGGGAATGATGATGACGTCGCCCGGCTCGAGCTTGACGTTGGCGCTGGTGTCGCCGCGCTTGATCAGGCGCGAGATCTTGAGGTCATATTCCTTCTGCCGGCCGGTCGCGCGGTCCTGACGGACGAGGCGCGCCTTGTCCCCGGCGGCGAATTCGGAGAGCCCGCCGACCTCGATCATCGCATCGAGCAATGTCATGTTGGCGCGGTACGGCAAAGACGCCGGCTTCTCGGTCGCGCCGACGATGCGGATCTGCTGCGAGAAGGTCCCCTGGAACTTGTCGACCATCACCGAGACGAGCGGCTCCTCGATATATTGGTTGAGGATGCCCTTGATGTCGTCGGCGAGCTGGGACGGCGTCTTGCCGACCGCGGTCATGTCGCTGATCAGCGGCGTCGTGATGCGGCCGTCGGGCCGGACCTGCACCTTGGCGCCAAGCTCGGGGTTGCGCCACACGAAGATGGTGAGCTCGTCGAGCGCGCCGATGATATATTCCTCGCTGACGTCCTGATCGTTGGCGACGAACGAGGCGGCCGGAAGGCGATTGCCGGTGGGGCTACCGCCCGAGGCACAGCCGCTGAGCGCGAGCGCGGCGGCGCCGAGCGCGAGGGCTGTTCTGGACTGTGCAACGACACGCATGGACCGATCCTCTTGGCAGGCATAAGGGCCTGCGCCGGACGTCCGAACGGGGACGAAACAGGCGCAGCTTGCGCACTGCTATCGCTGCAAGAGGTAAAATTAACGTTAGGAACGTGGGGTTTATACGAAGGTCACAAGGACTTCGCGAGCGGCCTGCTGGCCCAGAAAGGCCTGCGGGCTGGCCGAAAGGCCGTAGGCGCCGGCCATGAACACCGCCACGAGATCGCCGACGTCGGCGCGCGGCAGCATGACGTCATCGGCGAGGCGATCGAGCGGCGTACAGAGGCAGCCGACGATGCTGACCTCCTCGGTCGCGGCCTCGCCCATGCGGTTGGCGATCGTCACCGGATAGTTGCGGCGGATCACCTGGCCGAAATTGCCCGAGGCGGCGAGTTGGTGGTGCATGCCGCCGTCGACGACGAGGAAGGTCTTGCCGTGGCTGACCTTGCGGTCGACGATCCGGGTCAGATAGACGCCCGCCTCCCCGACCAGCCAGCGGCCGAGCTCGATCGCGAAGGCGCTGCCCGCGAGGCCGTCGCTGCGGCGCTCCAGCGCTCTGGCGAGCGCTTCGCCGATCGGCTCGATCGCGAGCGGCTGCTCGCCGTGGAAATAGGGAATGCCGAAGCCGCCGCCGAGATTGACCAGAGGCGGCGTCGCGCCGATCGCGTCGGCGAGCGTGCCGGCGAGGTCAACGGTCGCCTGCTGTGCCTCGATCAGCGCCTCCGCGGCGAGCGCCTGTGATCCTGCGAAGATGTGAAAGCCGCGCCATTCCGCCCCGCCGTCGAGAATGGTCCGGACCAGGGCGGGCACGCGCTCGGCATCGACGCCGAACGGCTTGGCGCCGCCGCCCATGCGCATCCCCGAGCCCTTGATCTCGAAGTCGGGATTGACGCGGACGGCAAGCCTGGGCTGCACCCCGCGGCGCTCCCCGATCGCCAGCGCGCGGGCCACCTCGCCCTCGGATTCGCAGTTGAGCGTCACACCGGCGGTGATCGCTCTCTCGAGGTCGGCGTCGCGCTTGCCGGGCCCAGCGAAAGAGATGTCCGCGGCCGCCATCCCGGCGTCCAGCGCCAGCGCCATTTCCCCCGCGGACGCGATGTCGAAGCCGTCCACGTTCCTCGCAATCGATGCAAGCAACGGTCCGTAAGAATTTGCTTTTATGGCATAATGGAGCTGAACGGGTAAAGCGGACCGGAAGCGCGCGATGCGCCGCTCGACCATCGCCATATCATAGGCAAAGAGCGGCGTGTCGCCCGCATCGGCGACCAGATCCGCGACCGTGCGGCCACCGACCAGCAGCTGCGCGCCTTCCGTCCCGAACTCCTGGGGAATGGCCCCCGCGGGCTTGCTCATGCCATCAACTCTTGCTTCAGCGCCTCGCGGTCGAGCTTGCCGTTGGGGTTCCTCGGCAGCTCCGCGCGCCAGACTATCGGGCCGGGCTGCATAAAATTCGGTAACTCGCGGCGGAAATAATTGCGCAATTCGGCCTCGGCCTCGCGGCCGTGCGGCGGCGCCGGGCGCACGATGAGGGCGATCGCCTGGCCGAGGCGATCGTCGGCCACGCCCAGGGCGACCGCCTCGGCGACGAGGCCGCTCGCGACGGCCGCCTCCTCCACCTCGGTCGGGCTGACGCGATTGCCCGAGGTCTTGATCATCGCATCCTCGCGCGAGACGAAATAGAGCAGGCCGTCCTTGTCCCGGCGGGCGGTGTCGCCCGACCAGACGGCGGTGCCGCCATAGGCCGATCCTGGCGGGGCCGGCTTGAACCGCTCCGCGGTGCGGACGGGGTCGTTCCAATAACCCTGCGCCACAAGCGGCCCTGCATGGACCAGTTCGCCCGGCTCGTCGGGCGCGGTCTCGCTGCCGTCGGGGCGCACGATCATGATCTCGGCGAAGGGAATGGCCGTGCCGATCGAATCCGGATGCTCGTCGACCAAAGCCGGATTGAGATAGGTCGAGCGGAACGCTTCGGTGAGGCCGTACATCGGGAAGATCTCGGCGGCCGGAAAGAGTTCGCGCATCCGGCGGATGACCGAGGCCGGCAGGCGGCCGCCGCTGTTGGTGAGGCGGCGCAGGCGCCAGGCCGCCTGCTCGGGCCATGACGCCTCGATCAATTGCACCCAGAGGGGCGGCACGCCGGCCAAGGTTGTGACGTCATGACGCTCCACCGCGCGGATCACGTCGCGAGCGGAGAGATAGTCGAGCGGGATCACGCAGCCCCCGGCCGCCCAGGTCGAGAGCAACTGGTTCTGGCCGTAATCGAAGCTCAGGGGCAGCACGCCAAGCACGCGGTCCTCGGGCGTCACTCCAAGATAATGCGCCACGCTGATCGCGCCGAGCCACATGTTGGCGTGACTCAGCATCACGCCCTTGGGCCGGCCCGTCGAGCCCGACGTGTAGAGCAAGGCGGCGAGGTCCTGCGGATCGGCGGAGGACGGCGGCAGCATTCGGGCGAAGGCGAGCATCTCTTTGCCCTCTGCCTCGGTGACCGTCGCGCAATCCGCCGGAAGATCGCCCTGCTCCAGGGTCGCGAGCCGGGCTTCGCCGGTGATCAGCAAGGCGGCGCCGCTGTCGGCGAGGATATGGGCGACCTGGGCGCGCTTCAGCACCGGGTTGATCGGCACGTGGACCAGGCCGGCGCGGGCGCAGGCGAGCGGCAGCAGGGACGTCATCCGCGTCTTGGGCAGCCAGCTCGCCACTCGGCTGCCCGCCGCGATGCCGCGCCCCTGCAGCGCCGCGGCCAGCGCGCCGACGGTCCGCTCGAGCCCGGCATAATCGAGCAGGCCTTCCTTGGTGAGCAAAGCCGGCGCGTCGGCTTCTCCGCGCAGGGTCAGATGATCGAGCGGCTGCGGGGTCGGATCGGGGGCTTGCACGGAGGCTCCTCGCTGCGCCACACAGGGCGTGGCGTCAGGGGGATAGCGCGTTGGCCGGCGACGTGGAACTGTTCGATGATTGGGACGCGATCGAGCGTGACGCCGCGGGGGCGCTGGACCGCGCCGCCCGGCCCAGCCTGTTCGACCGGCTGAGCTGGTTCCGCCTCACCGCCGAACATTGCCCGCCGCCGGGAACGCCGCTGGTCGTGCGCAGCCGCGACGGCGAGCGCTCCGCCTGGCTGTTCCTCTCGCGGCACGGTCGCAGAGCGCAAGCGCTGGCGAGCTGGTACAGCCTGCGCTTCGGCGCGATCGGCGATGCCCCGCTGGCGCCGCTCGCCCGGGCCTTGCGCGGCCGCGTTGCCAGGGTCGAGCTCTACCCGATCGCCGACGGCGACCCCTTGCCCGCCGCCTTCCGCAAGGCGGGATGGCGCACCCTGATGGAGCCGGCGAGCAGCGCCTGGCACATCCCGACCTACGGCATGACCTTCGCAGCCTATTGGGCGGGCCGGCCCTCGAAGCTGCGCAACACCGCCGAGCGCAAGGCCAAGGCGGCCAGGCTCGACATCGCCATCCACACCTCCTTCGACGCGGACGCCTGGGCCGATTACGAGACCGTCTACCGCGCCAGCTGGAAGCCCGAGGAAGGCTCGACCGCCTTCCTGCGCGCGCTCGCCGAGCAGGAAGGCACGGCCGGGACCTTGCGGCTCGGCCTCGCCTACAAGGACGGCGCCCCGCTCGCCGCCCAGCTCTGGCTGGTCGAGGACGGCCACGCGACGATCCACAAGCTCGCTTATGTCGAGGAGGCGAAGAAGCTCTCGCCTGGCACGGTGCTGAGCATGGCGATGTTCCGCCACGTGCTCGACGTCGACCATGTCCGCGGCATCGACTTCGGCCTCGGCGACGATGCCTACAAGGCCGACTGGATGGAGGAGAAGGCGCCGGTCTACCGGCTGCGCGCTTTCGATCCCTTTACGATTGCAGGCCTATATGGGCTGGCGCGGGCCACAGCGGCCCGGCTTGTCCGCGGCCGGCGGAACGATTAGGCGACGGCAAAAGCCAAGGGGAAAGACCGTGCATACCGACGCCGACGACGTGGATAGGACGCTGCGAGCGGTGCTGAGCGACGTGCTCGGCCTGCCCAAAGAGCGCGTCGCCGCCTTCACCGAAGCGACCCCCTTGTTCGGCGCCCTCCCCGAATTCGACTCGATGGCGGTGGCTGGGCTGTTGACCGAGCTGGAGGAACGGCTCGGCATCCTCATAGAGGATCATGAAGTCGACGCCGATATGCTTGAAACCTATGGACATCTTCTGACTTTCTCGCGAGCCAAGGCGCTGCGGTGAGCGGCGGCGGGGGTCTCCATTACGACCATTATCCCGCCCCCAAAGGCGACGAAGTGATGATGCGGATCGGCGCCGCCGGAGCGCCGCCGATCCTGTTCGTCCCGCCGCTGTTTGAAGAACTGAACCGCACCCGCGCGCTGCTCGCGGCGGTTATGCGCGGCCTCGCAGGTCGCGGCTTCGCGTGTCACCTGCCGGATCTCCCCGGCACGAACGAGAGCGCCGTGCCTCTGGAAAGGTGCCGCTGGGAGGACTGGCGGGCGGCGGTGCGCGCGGCGGCCGCGGCGCTGGAGCGGCCGGCCATGGTGGCGGTGCGCGGCGGCGCCTTGCTCGACGACGCTGCGGAGGCTTTCTGCTTCTACCGCTTCGCATCCGCCGAAGGTGCCTCGCTCGCCCGCGACCTCGCCCGGTCGGGGCTGGTCAGCGCCGGCGGCAGCGCCGGTTATCCGCTCGACGACGCGCTCTCGGCTGCCCTGCGCGAGGCGAAGCTGCAACCCGTCGCGCCGTTGCGCGTGGCGCGGCTCGCCAGCGACCTCGCCGAGGCCGACGCCAGACTGGAAGGACCCGCCCTGTGGCGCCGCTCCGAACCTGGCACTTCGTCTGAACTTGCCGAGCTATTAGCCTCGGATATCAGCGAATGGGTCGTCCAATGCGGCGGCTAACGACCTTCACCTGCGACGGCGCGACTCTCGGCGCGACCTTGGACGATGCCAGCGGCGCAACGGGCGTGCTGATGGTGACAGGCGGGAGCCAGACCAGGATCGGATCGCACCGCATGTACGAACGGCTCGCGTCCGCGCTGGCCATCCAGGGGATCCCCTGCTTCCGCTTCGATCGGCGCGGCGTCGGCGACAGCGAAGGCGCGGATCCCGGCTATCGCGGCAGCGGCCCTGACATCGCCGCCGCGACCGCCGCCTTTCGCGCCGCACGGCCCGGGCTCGCGCGCATCGTCGGCTTCGGCCTGTGCGACGGCGCCACCGCGCTCGCCTTGTTCGGAGCCTCGGCCGGACTGGACGGGCTGATCCTCGCCAATCCCTGGCTGGTCGAGGCCGAGGCCGGGCAACCCGCCCCCGCCGCGATCAAGCGGCACTATCGCGACCGCCTGCTCAGCCGCGAGGGCTGGGCCAAGATGCTTTCTGGATCAGTATCTTACCGCAAGCTTTTCAGAGGAATTATTCAAATCCTCCGACCCGCTCCGCCAGCGGATCTCGCTAGCGAAACGGCTGCAGCGCTGGCGGCCCGGCCCCTGCCCCTGGCGGTGATCCTCTGCCGCAAGGACGCGACCGCGATCGCCGCGGAAGATGCATGGAAGGCGCCGGTCTTCGCCCCGGTGCGAAACGGCGCTCCGCTCTACGTCGAGACCGACTCGCACACCTTCGCCCGCCCCGGCGACGAGCAGGCCCTGCGCGAGGCCTGCTTCGCCGCCCTGGAGCGGATCGAGGCCTGACTTAGGCCGCTGCGGCCGCCTCGAACTCTGCCTCGGCGAGGAAGCGCTCGGCGTCGAGCGCCGCCATGCAGCCGGTGCCGGCGGCGGTCACCGCCTGGCGGTAGACCTTGTCCATCACGTCGCCGCAAGCGAACACGCCGGGTACGTTGGTGCGGGTCGATCCGGTCTCGACCTCGAGGTAACCGTCCTTGTCGAGCGCAAGCTTGCCCTTGAACAGGTCCGTCGCCGGCGAATGGCCGATCGCGACGAAGCCGCCCTCGACGTCGAGCCGCGACATTTCGCCGGTGACGGTGTCGCGCAGGTCGAGCGCGACCAGCCCCTCGGGCGTGCCGCCGCCGACGAACTCGGCGACTTCCTTGTTCCACATCACCTTGATGTTGGCGTGGGCGAACAGCCGCTCCTGCAGGATTTTCTCGGCGCGCAGCGAATCGCGGCGGTGGATCAATGTGACGTCATGACTGTGGTTGGTCATGTAGATCGCCTCCTCGACCGCGGTGTTGCCGCCGCCGATCACCGCGACCTTCTTGCCGCGGTAGAAGAAGCCGTCGCAGGTCGCGCAGGCCGAGACGCCCTTGCCCTTCAGATGCTCTTCCGACGGTATGCCGAGCCAGCGCGCCTGCGCGCCGGTCGCGATCACGACCGTGTCTCCGGTGTAGATCGTGCCGCCGTCGCCGATCAGGCGGAACGGGCGTTGCGAGAAATCGACCTCGACGATCGTGTCCCACATCATCTGCGCGCCGACATGCTCGGCCTGCCTCTGCATCTGCTCCATCAGCCACGGGCCCTGGATCACGTCGGCAAAGCCCGGGTAATTTTCGACGTCGGTGGTGATGGTGAGCTGGCCGCCGGGCTGGATGCCCTGCACCACGATCGGCGCCAGGCCGGCGCGGGCGCCGTAGATCGCCGCCGAGAGGCCGGCCGGGCCGGAGCCGAGAATGAGCATGCGGGTCGAATGGGTGGCGGCCATGAACGTCTTTCCGGAGGAGAATGGATGGGGGCGAGATAGGGCCTCGACACCCCCGAAAGCAACCACCGCGGCAATTTGCCGCGCAACCGGCGCGCTGATAGAGAGGCCGCCATATCGACATTCCAGACAGAGGTTGCCCCCATGACTGCGCACGAAAACCCGCTTGGCCTCGACGGCTTCGAATTCGTCGAGTTCACCAGCCCCGATCCCGAGGCGCTGGCCGGCCTGTTCACGGCGATGGGTTTCACCCATCTCGGCAACCACAAGAGCAAGAATGTCCGCCATTACGGCCAGGGTGACGTCAATTTCCTGCTCAACATGGACGAAGGCGGCCACGCCCGCAGCTTCCAGAGCGCGCACGGCCCTTCGGCGAGCGCCATGGCGTTCCGCGTCAAGGACGGCGCCAAGGCGCTCGCAATGGCGATCGAGCGCGGCGCGACCAAGGTCGACGGCGAATATGAGCTGCCGGCGATCGAGGGGATCGGCGGCTCCTATCTCTATCTGGTCGACCGCTACGGCGCGCAGACGATCTACGACAGCTTGTTCGATCCCGTCCCGGGCGCGGTCCGCGGCGCCGGCGCCGGCCTCCACACGCTCGACCATCTCACCCACAATGTGAATCGCGGGCGGATGAACCACTGGGCGACGTTCTACGAAAAGCTCTTCAACTTCCGCGAGATCCGCTATTTCGACATCGAGGGGAAGCAGACCGCCTTGCTCTCGCGCGCGATGACCGCGCCCGACGACAAGATCCGCATCCCGCTCAACGAGAGCCAGGACGAGCACAGCCAGATCGAGGAATTCCTGCGCGAATATAAGGGCGAAGGCATCCAGCATATCGCGCTCGCCACCGACGATATCTTCAAGACGGTCGATACGCTGCGCGATGCCGGCATCCGCTTCCAGGACAGCCCCGACACCTATTTCGACATGATCGACGCGCGCCTGCCCGGCCACGGCCACGACGTCGCCGAAATGCGCAAGCGCCGCATCCTGATCGACGGCTCGCCCGAGACCGGCGAGGGCCTGCTGCTCCAGATCTTCACCGAGAATATGGTCGGCCCGATCTTCTTCGAGATCATCCAGCGCAAGGGCAACCAGGGCTTCGGCGAAGGCAATTTCAAGGCGCTGTTCGAATCGATCGAGCTCGACCAGATCCGCCGCGGCGTGCTGCCGGCGACCAAAGAGCCGGCCTGAGCCCGCAATGACCGCAGCCGCCACCCTCGCCGACGTCGCCACCCCCGCGCTCGCGCTCGATCTGCCCCGATTCGAGCGCAATTGCGCGCGCATGCTCGAGCGGTGCCGCGCGCTCGGCGTCCACCTCCGGCCGCACATGAAGACGCTGAAGGCGATCGAGGCGGCGCGGGTCGCGATCGACCCGGGCCATGGCGGCATCGCCGTCTCGACGCTCAGCGAAGCCGATTATTTCGCGCGCGGCGGCATCGCCGACATCCAATATGCGGTCTGCATCACGCCGGACAAACTCGCGCGCGCGGCCGATCTGATGCGGATCGCGCCGCGCTTCAGCTTCTTCCTCGACAGCGTCGAGATGGCGGCGGCTGTGGCAGAGTTCGCGACTCGCGAAGGAGTGCCCCTGCGCGCCTGGATCGAGATCGATAGCGGCGAGCACCGCACCGGGATCGAGCCCGATGACGAGCGCCTGGTCGCGGTCGCGCGCACCCTCGCCGCCTCGCCGGCCGTCCTGGCCGGAGTCGCGACCCATGGCGGCCACAGCTACGAAGCGCGAACGGCCGATGGGATCGCAGCGGTCGCCCAGCAGGAAAGGCTGGCAGTGGTGACGGCGGCCGAGCGGCTGCGCGCGGGCGGGTTCGATGTGCCCGGCGTCAGCGCCGGATCGACGCCGACCGCGATGCACATGCGATCGGCCGAGGGGCTGACTGAAATCCGTGCCGGCGTCTACATGGCCGGCGACCTGTTCCAGGCCGCAATCGGCTCGCACGGGACGCAGGACGTTGCCGCCTCGGTGGTCGCCACCGTGATCAGCCACAAGCCCGAATACAGCCAGATCGTCGTCGATGCCGGCGGCATCGCTTTGTCCAAGGACCGCGCCACCGGCGCGCTTGGCGAGCGCGACATGGGCTACGGCCTCGTCGTCGACCTCGACGGGGAGCCCTCCTACGGCCGCTTGACGGTGCGCGGCGTGCACCAAGAGCACGGCGCGATCGCGGTCTCCGATCCCGCCCTGTTCGAGCGGCTCCCGATCGGCGCCAAGGTCCGCATCCTCCCCAACCATGTCTGCATGACCGCCGCGGCGCACGACCATTATCTCGTCACCGACGGTGCCGCGGTGCGCGGCGAATGGAGCAAGGTCGGCGGCTGGTAGGGTTGCGCCCGCGCCGCCGGCGGATCAGCCGTCCGCGAGTAATTGCTGGAGGCGCAGCGCGTCGCCGGTGGCGGCCGACGAGGCGGTATTGTCGAAGATGCACCAGGCCTCCCGCCCGGCGGCCCGCTCCCCGGCGAGCGCCTCGGCATAGGCTTCGAGACGGCCGTCGTCATAGCTCGACCGGTACATGACCGGCGAGCCGTGCAGCCGGTAATAGGTGAGCCCGCGCCATCCGCCGGGCCAGGCCGCGGCCTCGACCCGTGCCGGATCGGCGGCGACTCGCGCCACGCCGGCTTCCTGGAGCAGCCGGTCGCCCTCCTCCTCGAACCAGCTCGGATGGCGCGGCTCGCAGGCGATCGCGGCCGCGGTCCGCTGCTTCAAAGCGGCGAAGAAAGCCGTCGCGACCGACGAATCGAATGCGAGGCTGGGCGGAAGCTGGACGAGGATCACGGCGAGCTTTCCGCCGAGCCCGCGCGTCTCGGCCACGAACGCGTCGATCAGGGCCTCGCACTCGACCAGCTTGCGCTGATGCGTGATCGTCTTGACGAGCTTGGCGGCGAAGCGGAAATCATCGGGCACCGAAACCGCCCAGCGCGCATAGGTGTCGGGCCGGTGCGACCGATGGAAGCTGGAATTGATTTCCGCGCAGCGCAGGCGGCCGGCATAGCGCACGAGGCTCGTTCCCTCGGCCGGGAAGCGTGCGGCATCCTTGCCCGCGATGCTCCAACCGGCGGTGCCGATGCGCGGCTCAGCCATCGAGGAAGCGGCGGATCCATTCGGCGAGCCGGGCGCGGTCGTCGGGTTGCTCCAGCGACTCGATCGCCGCGTCCGGATCGGGCAGCCGCTCGCGCCGCGCCTCGATCAGGGCCTGGGCATAAGCCGGTTCGAACTCCGGATGGCACTGGAAGGAAATGGCCGGCTGGTCGTCATAAGCAAGCAGTCCGAAGCGATTGAACGGGCTGCCCGCGAGCACGCGGCTGTGCGGCGGCTGCAGGGTTACCTGGTCTTGGTGCGACACCGGGATCGCGAACGAGGCGACATCGTCCATCCACGACGCGCGCTCGTGCACTTGGTAGCGATGCAGACCGATCCCCCAGCCCTTGTCCGATTTCTGCGTATGCCCGCCGAACGCTTCGGCCATGATCTGGTGGCCGAAGCAGATGCCGACCAGCTTCGCTTTGCCCTTGGCGCCCCGCAGCCAGTCGATCAGGTCCCCGATCCACGGCAGATCGTCATACACACCAGCCGGCGAGCCGGTCAGGATATAGGCGTCATTGTCCTCGACTGGCGGCAATGCCCCCGCCTGCACGTCGTAGCTGGTGAAATCGTAGCGCACGTCGCCAAGCAGCGCCCGGATCATGTCCGCATAGGTGCCGAAAGGTTCGACCAGTCCGGGCGGGGGCCCTCCGGTCTCGAGAATGCCGATTTTCATGCGCCGGTCCTGCCCCGCCCCGCCGCGATTGTCACGGCCGGATCAGATCAGGAAATGCAACGCGACCGAGGCGAGGCCGAGCAGGAGCATCGCCAGCACGAGCGGCCCGTCCTGCCGCACGACGTTGCGGCGGCGCTGGGTGCGGCGGTTGCCGAGCACGACCATCTTCCTCTCCGGTTGCGGAATGGCGCCCGGCTACCGGCTCCCGCCGTACCGGGCAACATGCGGTCAATACGATGAAACGAAAGGAATATCCCGGGACCGGCGACACGGATCGCGCCTTATTCACGCGGCATGCGCCCACGATCCGGCGCCCCTGAAGAACCCCCGCGGGTCGCGGGCTCCGTACCGTAGACCCGGGACCGCTCTGTCGACCCGGTGGCTCTCAGTTCAGGCTTTCGGTCCCGCGCCGGAGCGCCTGATCCTCCTGGCGAGGACGCTCACGGTCAGCGCAACCGCGCTCCAGAAGAACAGGTCGAGCAGGAACGGCAACCAGTCGAACCGGTCGGCGGCGAACCACACCTCCAGCATGTCGGCCCTGTTCACTACCGACATGCCGGTATAATCGCGCACGAAGACAAGCGGCCATCCGGAAGCGGCGACCGTGCAGCCATCCTCGCAGCCCATGATGTCCGGATAGGTCGCGATGGCCGAACGCCCCCCGACGAAGGTCGAGAGCAGGGTCAGTGCGGCCCCGATCAGCATGGCCTGGAGAAGTCTTGCCATGGGAAAGCCTAGCCCGGCTCGCGCACCCGTGGAACCGCTTCGGCCTTTTTCTCGCGCAGGCGTCGGATGGCCCAAAGCGTCGCCAGAATCACGACAACAGCGAATGTGTCGGCAGCCCAGTCGACGGCATCGCCATGGCGATGGAGTGCGGGGATGAGCTGCACCAGTTCGATCGCCATCCCGAATACCGAAAGGCACAGGGCGATCGTGAGCAACGACTTTTCGGGATAGGCGGCGACCGCGAGCACCGCGAGGGTCGCGAAGCCCACAATATGCTGGACCTTGTCCGAAGGAGCGCCCGGCAATTGCGGGGGATGCGGCAGCACGGCCATCGTGAAGGCGAACAGGAGGGCCGACCAGAAGGCGATGCGAAACAACGGAAGCATGGCGCTGATTTCGTCCGGTTGGCCGCCGCCGATGCGGAGGCATTCGTCCCGAACGCAGCAAAGGCTGCGATCGCCCCAAGGCTCATAGCGATTGTGCGAAACGGCTCGATGGCCGTAGCGGCTGGCGTCCGCCAAGCCTGGCATCAGGGAGGGGACGCCCCCTGTACCGGTGGTAGCGGAGGAGGGACTTGAACCCCCGACACGCGGATTATGATTCCGCTGCTCTAACCAGCTGAGCTACTCCGCCCCATCGGGCGCGCCGCGGCTGTGCGCCGGGCGTGCGCGGCCTATAGGCAGCGACGCGGCGGCGGTCAACGGTGGTTTGCGCGCTGCCGGAACCGCGCCGCCCGACTGTCGTTGCAGAGACCAAGCCCTCGCTGGACGGAGAGATTGAATGGACCTGCTGACCCCGCTCGAGACCTATTGCAGGCTGCTATTGCGGGCGCGCGAACTGGAAGCCCAGGTGCCCGCCGCGGCGCCGGACGAGGACGCCGACAATGTCGACGATTTCGACGACGAGGGCGGCGAAGCGCTCTCGGCGCTGGAGGACGAGATCAATACCGGCGTCGAGGAGGAAATCCGCGCCGCGCTGGACGACCTTGCCGACGATCAGCTCGCCGAGGCGCTGGCCTTGGCCTGGGTCGGCCGCGGCACCTATGACGCGAGCGAATGGGACGACGCCTTCGCGGAAGCGAGCGACACCGATCCCGAATCGACGGTCGACGAACTGCTCGACATGCCCCTGCTCGCCTCGCACCTCGAAGCCGGGCTCGCCGCCTTCGACTATAGCTGCGAGGGCATCGGCCAGATCGACTGAAAGCCTGGCCTAGCCGCGGAAGACGTGGGAGCGGATCGGCTCCCACGGGCCGCCCATGTAGCGCCAGGCGGCGAGCCCGCGGATCGCGAGCGGGCGCGGCTCGAACGTCGCCCGCAGCCGCTGCTGGAGCGCCCGCGCCTCCTTCGGCTCGACCTTGTTCTGGATGGTGACGTGCGGATGCCACGGCGCCTGGTCCTGCGGCGTCAGCAGGCCGCGCAGCGCCTCGGCGAGGTCGGTGCGTATGTCCTCCAGCTCCTCGCTGTCGACGCGTAGCGCCGTCCCCTGCCCCAGGTCTATCACCCCGGTGATCACCGCCCGTGGCGGCGGCGTCGCGGCATAGACGGCGAGTCTCTGGCTGAGCTCGCGCTCGATGCTGGGTGGTAAGTGGCGAAACAAGGTGAGATGCGCCGGCACCTGGTTGCGCTCGGGCGGGTAATGCGCGCGCCGCATTTCCTGCAGCCAGCCATTGTCGCCGTCGCCGAAAATGGCCGTGACGACGATCGGCGCCGTCACTAGATCTCGACCTGGCTGCCGAGCTCGACGACGCGGTTGGTCGGCAGCTTGAAGAACTCCATCGCGCTTTCCGCGTTGCGCAGCATCCAGGCGAACAATTTCTCGCGCCACACCCACATGCCGGGCCGCGCCGAAGGCAAAAGTGTCTGGCGGGCGAGGAAGAAGCTGGTGTCCATCATCTTGAACATGCCGCCGCAATTGTCGAGCCGCTGGAGCGCCACCGGCACGTTCACTTCCTGCATGAAGCCGTAGCGGACGATCAGGCGGTAGAAGCCGTTGCCGAGATCGGTCAGCACATGATCGCCTTCGTCGACGAAGGGCACGTCCTCGATCCGCACGGTGAGCAGAATGATGCGCTCGTGCAGCACCTTGTTGTGCTTGAGATTGTGCAGCAACGCGTGCGGCACCCCTTCCAGCGAGGTCGTCATGAAGACGGCCGTGCCGGGCACGCGGGTGGCGCTGCTCGCGGCGGACTTGATGAAGATGGCGATCGGCATCGCCGCCTCGTTCATCCGTTCGATCATCAGCTTGCGGCCGCGCGCCCAAGTGGTGAGCATGGTGAAGGCGACGAAGCCGACCAGCAATGGGAACCAGCCGCCATCGGGCACCTTGGTGAGGTTCGCGCCGAAATAAGCGAGATCGACGACCGCGAAGACGGCGAGCAGCAGCCCTGCGGCGATCTTGTTCCAGTTCCACAATTGGAACAGCACGACCGCGATCAGCACGGTGTCGATCAGCATCGCCCCGGTGACGGCGATGCCGTAGGCGGCGGCGAGGTTCGACGAAGAACCGAAGCTGAGGACGAGCAGGATCACCATCACCATCAGCGCCCAGTTGATCACCGGGATGTAGATCTGGCCGGCGGCGGCGGCACTGGTGTGGGTGATGCGCAGGCGCGGCATGAAGCCGAGCTGGATCGCCTGCTGGGTGACCGAGAAAGCGCCCGAAATCACCGCCTGGCTCGCGATCACCGTCGCTAAGGTGGCAAGGATGACGAGCGGCAGGCGGACCATTTCCGGCGCGAGGAAGAAGAACGGATTCTTGACCACCTCCGCCGCCTCCGCCGGGGTCAGCGACATGATCATCGCGCCTTGGCCTAGATAGTTCAGCATCAGGGCCGGCAGCACGAATCCCATCCAGCCGAGCCGGATCGGGCTGCGTCCGAAATGGCCCATGTCGGCATAGAGCGCCTCGGCGCCGGTCACCGCGAGCACGACCGAGCCCATGGCGAGGAAGGCGAGCCATTTGTCGGTGAGGAAGAACTGGACCGCGTACCAGGGGTTGAGCGCGGCGAAGATCGCCGGATCGTCGAGGATATGCATCGTGCCGAGCACGGCCAGGGTCAGGAAGTAGAGCAGCATGATCGGGCCGAACAGCGCGCCCACCTTGGCCGTGCCGCGCGCCTGGATCGCGAACAGGCCGATCAGGATGCCGACCGCGATCGGAAGGACGAAGGGCTCGAAACCCGGTTCGACGACGGTCAGGCCCTCGACCGCCGACAGGACGGAAATGGCCGGCGTGATCATGCTGTCGCCGTAGAAGAGCGCCGTCGCGAACACGCCGAGCAGGACGATGCCCTTGTTCCAGCGCCGCGGGCCGCCCCCCTTGCGGTTGATCAAGGCGAGCAGGGCGAGGCTGCCGCCCTCCCCCTTATTGTCGGCGCGCATGATGATCGTGACATATTTCAGCGTCACGACCAGCATCATCGACCAGAAGATCAGGCTGAGGACGCCATAGACGTGGAGCGCATCGGGCGTCAGCGGATGGTGGCCGGCGAAAGTTTCGCGGAAGGCGTAGATCGGGCTGGTACCGATATCGCCGAAGACGACGCCGACCGCGCCGAGGGTGAGCTTGGCGAGGCTGCCCGGATGATGGGCATGGCCGGCCGGACGTTCGTCCGGCAATTGCGAGGCGGCGGCGGTATCGGTCATTGCTCAGGAAGGCGAAAGGCCTTGCAATCCTTCACTCAAAACGCCTGGACCCGCCAGGAAGCCGAGGCGCTTAGCACGGGGGCGTTCCGTTCCGCAACGCGACAAACGATTCCGCCCCGGCTATAGCGGCGTCACTCGGCCTTGCGATGGAGAACTAGATGCGTGTCGGCGTTCCCAGGGAGATCAAGAATAACGAGTTCCGCGTCGGCCTCACCCCATCCTCGGTGGCCGAGCTGGTCGCGGCCGGGCACGAGGTCGTGGTCGAGACCCAGGCGGGCGCCGGTATCGATTTCGACGACGAAGCCTACCAGAAGGTCGGCGCCCGCATCCTCCCTGACGCCGCCGCGGTGTTCCGCGACTCCGACATGATCGTGAAGGTGAAGGAGCCGCAGCCGGCCGAGATCGCCTTGCTCGAGCCGCGCCATTTGCTCTTCACCTATCTCCATCTCGCCCCCGACCCCGACCAGGCGCGCGGCCTGATGCAATCGGGCGCGACCTGCATCGCCTATGAGACGGTGACCGCCGCCGACGGTTCGCTGCCTTTGCTCAAGCCGATGTCCGAGGTGGCGGGCCGCATGTCGATCCAGGTCGGCGCCCATTATCTCGAAAAGGAACAAGGCGGGCGCGGCGTGCTGCTCGGCGGCGTGCCCGGCGTCGCCCCCGCGAAAGTCACGATCCTCGGCGGCGGCGTTTCCGGAGTCAACGCGGCCCAGATGGCGGTCGGCATGCGCGCCGACGTCACCATCTACGACATTTCGAACACAAGGCTGGCGGAGCTCGACATGGTGTTCGGCAGCCAGATCAAGACCGCTTACGCCTCGAAGGCGGCGATCGCGCAGGCGGTGGCGGAGTCGGAGCTGGTGATCGGCGCGGTGCTGGTGCCGGGGGCGGCGGCGCCCAAATTGGTGACGCGCGACATGCTGAAGACGATGAAGCGCGGCAGCGTGCTGGTCGATATTTCGATCGATCAGGGCGGCTGCTTCGAGACCTCGCGGCCGACCACGCACGGCGATCCTGTGTTCGAGATCGACGGCGTCATCCATTATTGCGTGGCAAACATGCCGGGTGCAGTCGCGCGCACTTCGGCCATTGCGCTCAATAACGCCACTTTGCCGTTCGTGCTGAAGCTGGCCAATGCCGGAGCGGAAGCGGCGATGGCCGCCGATCCGCATCTCGCCAATGGCCTCAACGTCTCGGCCGGCAAGATCCGCCACCAAGCCGTGGCCGAGGCGCTCAATCTGGAATTCGTGCCGCGCTAGGCGGGCGAAACCTCTAGCGCCCCGCGCCCATCGCCCGGGCCTGGGCGATCATCGCGACCCGCTCCTCGACCATCGGTCGCCACGGAGCATCGGCAGGGGCACTTTCGAGGAGGGCTCGCCAGATCGCTTCAGCCTCGTCCAGCTTCCCGCCCTGGGCCAAAGCGAGCCCGTAGAAGAATTTGGGTCCCGGATGTTCGGGCGCGATCTTCGCCGCGCGCTGGAAGGCGAGTTCGGCCGCCGGTGTCATCATGCCGTCGGCGTGCAAGACGAGCGCGTTCCCAAGCCCGACCCAGAGGTCGGGATCGTCGGGATGCTGCTTCAGCCCCGCGCGAATCACGCCCGCAGCGCTACGGGTGTCGCCCGAGCGGTGGAAGCTGTCGGCGATGGTCAGCCAGCGCGACGCATTGTCGAACTGGCCGAGCATGTCGCCGCGCGTGTCGGCGAAGGCGCTCTCGGGCAAATCCTGGCGTTCGGGCGGCGGCAGCGGCTTGCCCGGCAAGCCGGGCTGGCCCTGCCAGACATAGCCGGCCATAGCGAGCAGCAGGCCGGCGCCGAGGAACTGCAGCGCCGCCTTGTCGAAACGAGCGAACCGCCACAAGACCACGAAAATCGCCAGCGCGAGCAGGATGAAGATCAGCCAGCCCATCAGCTTTTCTTCCTGCGGAACCGGCCGCGGGCGAGGAGCAGCCCGACCAGCAGCAAGGCGATCGGCGCCGCCCAGAGCGGCCAGGTCAGCGGCTCGAGCGGCGGATCGTAGCTCACCCAGGCACCGTAGCGATCGACCAGCCAGGCGCGAATATCCTCGGGCTTCTCGCCCGCCTCGATCCGGCGGCGCACCATCGCGCGCATGTCGCCGGCCATTTCGGCATCGCTGTCGGCGATCGACTGCCCCTGGCAGACGAGACAGCGCAACGTGACCATCAGCGCCTGCGCCGCGGCCTCCTGCTTGGGGTCCTTGAGCTGGGTGTAGGCATATTCGGCCGGCGGAGTCAGCGAATCGGCCAAAGCCGGCACCGCCATGGCCCATGCGCCACACGCCAGCGCGACGGTAACGAGCGCCCTCATCGCGCCGCCTCCCAGGCCGCTACGATCTCGGGGATCTGCTCGGCCCTTATCTCGCCGATATGCTGGTAGCGGATGATGCCCCTGCCATCGACGACGAAGGTCTCCGGCACCCCGGACGAGCCGAACGCCATCTGCACGCGGCTGTCCTTGTCTGAGCCGATACGCTGATAGGGATCGCCCCATTTCGCGAGGAAGGCGGCAATATCCTCGGGCCGGTCGCGGATCGCGATCGCGTCGATCGGAATGCCGCGCGCCTTCAGGGCGAGCAATTGCGGTGCCTCGGTGATGCACGGCAGGCACCAGCTTGCGAAGACGTTGACGATGCGCGGCTGGCCGCCGGCGAGGTCACCGTTCGACAGGCCGGGACGATCCGGCACCGCGGCGGGAAGCACGAATTGCGGCACCGGCTTGCCGATCATGCGCGAGCGGATGGTGCGGTCGGTCGGCGCGTAGAGGCTCACCGCCACCGTCACCGCGAAGACCAGGAACAGGGCGAGTGGCACCCACAGGACCAGGCGGCGCTTCATGCGTAGGCCTCCTCGGACCTGGTGCGGCGCTCGCGGCGGACGCGCCCGACCAGCGAGAGCAGGCCGCCCAAGGCGATCAGGCCGCCCCCGAACCAGATGAGGGTCACGAACGGCTTCCACCACAAGCGCAGCTGCCAGCGCCCCTGCTCGTCGGCCTTGCCGAGCACGGTGTAGAGCTGGCCGTCGAGCACGGTCGTGATGTCCGCCTCGCTCGTCTCGGTGGGCGGCGAGCTGAACATGCGCGCCTGCGGGTGCAAAGTGAACGGCTTCCCGTCGCCGCGGCGTGCGGTCAGCGTCGCCTCGATCGCTGTCCAGTTGGGCCCTGCGATCGGATCGACCTTGTCGAAGCGGATCTCGTAGGGCCCGACATGCGCCGTTTCACCCGGCGCGACCGCGACAAGCGTCTCCTTGGTGAAGGCGCTTTCCGAGGCCATGCCGGCGAGGCTGACGGCGATGCCGAGATGGGCGATCACCATGCCCCAGGTGAAGAGCGGCGTGCGGCGCAGGTTGCGCTTCCAGAGCGGCGCAATGCTGGCGGCGCCGACGCCGAAGGCGAGGACGAGCCCGGCCAGCGGCAGGATGCCGACCCCGGGGGCGAGCAGGACGAGCGCCAACAGCACGATCGCCGAGAGCGCCACCGGCACCGCGATACGGGCGACGACCTCGCGCGCCTTGTCGCGCCGCCAGCGGATCAGCGGCCCGGCGGCCATGATCGCGACCATGGCCAAGGCGAGCGGCCCCGCGGCGCTGTTGAAGTAAGGCGGGCCGACCGACAGCTTCTCACCGGTCACCGCCTCGACTCCGAGCGGGTAGAGCGTGCCGACGAGGACGATGCCGAGAATGGCGGATAGCAGCAGGTTGTTCGCAACCAGTGCGCCCTCGCGGCTGACTGGTTCGAAGGTCGCGCCTTCGCGGACCGTGCCAACGCGGAGCCCGAACAGAGCGAGCGCCCCGCCGATATAGAGGATCAGCAGGATCAGGATGAAGAAACCGCGCTCCGGGTCTACTGCGAAGGCGTGGACGCTGGTGAGGATTCCCGAGCGGACCAGGAAGGTACCGACCATCGACATCGAGAAGGCGACGACGGCAAGCATCACCGTCCAGGCGCGCAGGGAGTCGCGCGTCGCAAGCACCGTCACCGAATGCAGCAAGGCGGTGGCGGCGAGCCACGGCATCAGCGAGGCATTTTCGACCGGGTCCCAGAACCACCAGCCGCCCCAGCCGAGCTCATAATAGGCCCAATAGGAGCCGGCGGTGATGCCGAGCGTCAGGAATATCCAGGCGGCGAGCACCCACGGCCGCATCGCGCGGGCGAAATTGGCCCCGACGTCACGCGTGACGAGCGCGCCGACCGCGAACGAGAAAGCGATCGAGATGCCGACATAGCCGAAATAGAGGGTCGGCGGATGGAAGGCGAGGCCCGGATCCTGCAGCAGGGGATTGAGCCCCTGCCCCTGCGGCGGCGCCGGATTGAGCCGCTCGAACGGGTTGGAGGCGAACAGGAGGAAGGCGTAGAAGCCGAGCGCGATCGCGGCCTGCGCCGCCAGGGTCGCGATCAGGGTGCGCTGCTCCAGCTTGCGCTCGAACAACGCGACCGCTCCGCCGGCGACTGCCAGCACGGTCACCCAGAGCAGCATCGAGCCTTCGTGATTCCCCCACGCGCCCGCGAATTTGTAGAGCCAGGGCTTGGCCGAATGGCTGTTGGCCGCGACGAGCGCGACCGACAGGTCGGTGCGCAGGAAAAGCAGGATCAGGCAGGCGAAAGAGATCGCCACCAGCACCGCCTGCGCCGTCGCCACCGGCCGCACCGTGCCGAGCAGGCCCTCGCCGCCCGACCGCAGCGCGAAGGCGCCGAAAGCGAGCTGCATCAGCGACAAAGCCGCCGCCAGCCAGAGCGCGGCGAGCCCCGCCTCGGCGATCATTGCAGCGTCTCGCTCTTATGCTTGTCGCCCGCGAGTTGGGGCGGCATGTAATTTTCGTCGTGCTTGGCGAGGATCTCGGTCGCGACGAAGGTGCCGTCCGGCTGGAAGCGCCCCTCGGCGACGACGCCGCTATTTTCCTTGAACAGGTCCGGAGCAATGCCGGTGAAACGCACCGGGATCACCGCCTTGGTCTCGTCATGGACGAGGAAATCGATCGTGACCCCGTCGGCGGCGCGCTTGATCGAGCCGTCCGACACCATGCCGCCGATCCGCACCGAGCGATCGAGCGGCAGTCCCTTTCGCGCCACATCGGCGGGCGCGTAGAAATAAGCAGCCTCGTCCTTCAGCGCCGACATGCCGAGCAGCACCGCGGCAAGGACGGCGCCGATCGCGAGGATCAACAAAGTCAGGCGCTGGTTCTTGGCTTTCACCTGTCGCGCCTCAACGCTTCGGCGTCGCGCTCGGCGCGCTTCATGGCGGCATAGCTCCAGGCGGTGACGCCGAGCGTGCCGAGGACGGTCAGCGCATAGGAGCCGAGGATGAAGGGCCAATGGTTCATGCCGCCATTCTCCGCAGCCTTGCTTCGATCTTCTGGCGGGCGAGCATGGTACGCATCCGCATCAGCACGATCGCGCCGAACAGACAGGAGAAGCCGATCGCCGCGACCAGCACCGGCCACAGCATCGACGCGTCGATCGTGGAGGTGCCGCGCACGAAGCTGATGCTCTGGCCCTGGTGGAGCGTGTTCCACCACAACACCGAATAATGAATGATCGGGATGTTGATCGCCCCGAGCAAGCCGAAGATGGCGGTTATCCGCCCCTCCCCGCCGCGCTCGCGGTCCGCGTCGTCGAGTGCGATATAGGCGATGTAGAGGAACAGGAGGACGAGCATCGAGGTCATGCGCCCGTCCCACTCCCAATAGGTACCCCAGGTCGGACGGCCCCAGAGCGAGCCGGTGACCAGGCAAATGGCAGTGAACAGCGCACCCGGCACCGCGATGGCGCGCGCGGCGACCGCCGCGAGCGGATGACGCCACACGATCTGCATCAGGCTGGCGATCGCGATCCCGCTCCAGCCGCCCATTCCGAGCCAGGCTGCGGGCACATGGACGTACATGATGCGCACGCTGTCGCCCTGCAGATAGTCCGCGGGCACGACGAACAGGCCTGCGCCGAGGGCGAGCAGGATCAGCCCGCCTCCGATCCACCCCAACCAGCCGGTGAGGGGACGAGCGAGCTTCAGAAATCGGGCTGGATTCGCGAACTTGTGCATTTCTTGCCGGCGCCCATGTAGCGAAGCTTCTCCGCCGCCGAAAGGGGCGCGGCGGTCTTGCCCTTTTTCGGCATGGGCACCAGAAGCACCGGGCCTATGGCCGATCCCGCCTCCCTTTCCCCTCCCAAGCAGAACCGGCTTCTCGGAATCCTGCTGCGCCTCGGCGCCACGACCTGCTTCGGGTTCATGGCCGCGATGATCAAGCTCGGCTACGATCATGGGGTTAGTACGGTGGAGCTGGTCTTCTACCGATTCGCCTTCGGCCTGCCGCCTTTGCTGGTGTGGATCGCCTGGTCGCGCAACTTCACGGCGTGGCGCACCCAGCGGCCGCTTGCCCATCTCACCCGCACCTTCATCGGTCTCGGCACGATGATGCTGGCTTTCTCCGCGCTCGCTTATCTCCCGCTCGCGGAATCGACCACGATCGGCTTCGTTGCGCCGTTGTTTGCGGTGATGCTGTCGGCGCTGGTGCTACGCGAGCATGTCGGGCGCCACCGCTGGACCGCGGTCGCGGTCGGGTTCGCCGGCGTGCTGATCGTGATGCAGCCGCAGGGCACCGATCTGCCCCTGATCGGGCTCGCGCTCGCCTTGCTGTCTGCCTTCGGCGTCGCGGCGGTCACCGTCACCATCCGCCAGATCGGCCGCACCGAGGGTACCCAGACCACCGTGCTCTGGTTCACCGGCCTGTCGATGCTCGCAGTCGGCACGGCGATGCCCTTCTTCGCGGAATTCCACGACAGCCGCACCTGGCTGATCCTGTTCGCGCTCGGCACGTTCGGCGGCATCGCCCAGTTGCTGATGACGGCGGCGCTGCGCTGCGCCCCGGTGTCGGTGGTCGCGCCGTTCGATTACGCCCAGTTGCTGTGGGCGGTGCTGCTCGGCTGGCTGATCTGGGACACGCAGCCCGCGGGGTCGACCTGGCTGGGAGCCGCGGTGATCATCGCGAGCGGCCTCTACACGCTTTATCGCGAGCATCGCCTGGGCCGGGAAAAGCCACGTCCGGAGCCGCTTTGACCGCGCCTGCAGCGCTCCATTGATGCGTTGACGGCGGTCCCCATATAGATGTCAAAGGGCCGTTCGGCCCCGTGTGGAGTTACAATGACCGAATCCTATCCCGTTCTCCCCCTGCGTGACATCGTCGTCTTCCCACAGATGATCGTTCCGCTGTTCGTGGGACGCGACAAATCCGTGGCGGCGCTCGAGAGCGCGATGGCGGCCGACAAGAGCATCTTCCTGGTCTCCCAGCTCGATCCGGCCGAGGACGATCCCGATCGCGACGCGCTCTACGATTTGGGCGTCGTCGCCACCGTGCTGCAACTCCTGAAGCTGCCCGACGGCACGGTGCGCGTGCTCGTCGAAGGTCAGCGCCGGGCGACGCTCAAGGCGCTGCGCGACGAAGGCACGTTCCTCGCCGCCGAGATCGAACCGATCGAGATCGACGATCCCGAGGGCGCCGACGTCTCGGCGCTGATGCGCTCGGTGGTCGATCAGTTCGAAAATTATGCCAAGCTCAACAAGAAGCTGCCGGCCGAAACGGCCGTTCAGCTCGGCCAGATCGAGGAGGCCTCGCGCCTCGCCGACGCGGTCGCCGCCAACATCACGATCAAGGTCGCGGACAAGCAGGCGCTGCTCGCCGAACTGAACCCGATCCGCCGCCTCGAAATGACCTTCGCCTTCATGGAGGGCGAACTTGGCGTGCTCCAGGTCGAGAAGAAGATCCGCTCGCGCGTGAAGCGCCAGATGGAGAAGACCCAGCGCGAATATTATCTCAACGAGCAGTTGAAGGCGATCCAGCGCGAGCTCGGCAATGAGGGCGAGGAAGGCGAAGGCGACGAACTCGCCGAGCTCGGCCGCAAGATCGCCAAGCTCAAGCTTTCCAAGGAAGCCCGCGCCAAGGCGACGCAGGAGCTCAAGAAGCTGAAGGCGATGGCGCCGATGTCGGCTGAAGCGACCGTCAGCCGCAACTATCTCGACGTGCTGCTCGGCCTGCCCTGGGGCAAGAAGTCGAAACTGAAGCACGACATCGAAGAGGCCCAGCGCATCCTCGACGAGGACCATTACGGCCTCGAGAAGGTCAAGGACCGGATCGTCGAATATCTTGCCGTTCAGGCCCGCACCAACAAGCTGAAGGGGCCGATCCTGTGCCTCGTCGGCCCGCCGGGCGTCGGCAAGACCTCGCTCGGCCGCTCGATCGCCAAGGCGACCGGGCGCGAGTTCGTGCGCCAGTCGCTGGGCGGCGTGCGCGACGAGGCCGAGATTCGCGGCCACCGCCGCACCTATATCGGCAGCCTGCCGGGCAAGATCGTGTCGAACCTCAAGAAGGCCGGCACGTCTAATCCTTTGTTCCTGCTCGACGAGATCGACAAGCTCGGCCAGGATTTCCGCGGCGATCCCGCCTCGGCCCTGCTCGAAGTGCTCGATCCGGAGCAGAATTCGAAGTTCCAGGACCATTATCTCGAGATCGACTACGACCTCTCGGACATCATGTTCGTGACGACGGCGAACTCGCTCAACCTGCCGCAGCCGTTGCTCGACCGCATGGAGATCATCCGGCTCGAGGGCTATACCGAGGACGAGAAGGTCGAGATCGCGACCCGCCACCTCATCGAAAAGCAGATCGAATCGCACGGCCTGAAAGAGGGCGAGCTTGTCTTCACCGAGCCCGGCCTGCGCGCGCTGATCCAGGGTTATACCCGCGAGGCCGGCGTGCGCACGCTCGAGCGCGAGATCGCCAAGGTCGCGCGCAAGGCGCTGCGCCAGATCCTCGAGGGCAAGACCGACAAGATTGAGCTCACGCCCGACAATGTCGCCGATTTCGCCGGCGTACGGAAATTCCGCCACGGCATCGGCGAGGAGGAGGACCAGATCGGCGCCGTCACCGGTCTCGCCTGGACCGAAGTCGGCGGCGAATTGCTGACGATCGAGGCGGTAACCGTGCCCGGCAAGGGCCAGATCCGCACCACCGGCAAGCTCGGCGACGTGATGCAGGAATCGATCCAGGCGGCCTTCTCGTTCGTGAAGGCGCGCGCGCCCAGCTACGGCGTCCGCCCGAGCCTGTTCGGCCGCAAGGACATCCACGTCCACCTCCCCGAAGGCGCGGTTCCCAAGGACGGGCCCTCGGCAGGCATTGGCATGGTCACCGCGATCATCTCGACGCTGACCGGCATCCCGGTCCGCCGGGACATCGCCATGACCGGCGAAGTCACGCTCCGCGGCCGCGTCTTGCCGATCGGCGGGCTCAAGGAGAAATTGCTCGCGGCCCTGCGCGGCGGCATCGCGACGGTCCTGATCCCGGCCGAGAACGAGAAGGACCTGGCGGAAATTCCGGCCAACATCACGAGCGGCCTGGAGATCGTCCCGGTCAAGCATGTCGACGAGGTGCTCGCCCGAGCGCTGACCACGCCGGTGGTGCCGATCGAATGGAGCGAGGCCGACGAGCTGGCGGCCGTGCCGCCGAGCGAGCTTCCCGCGGCCGAGGACAGCGCAGGTGTCACAAGCCGGCACTAAGCCAGGAGCGGGACCGGTATATCCGTTATGGAGGCGCGATTTTCCCCGGAAAATCGCGCTTTCCTTTTGACTCGCGTCCCCAACCTGTTTGAAGATGCCCGACGGCATTTGCCGCGATTCATAGTAACAGGGGTTCAGAGAGGATGAACAAACAGGAGCTTATCGGCGCAGTCGCCGAGACGACCGGCCTGAACCGGGGGGATGCGACCAAGGCGGTCGAGGGTGTGTTCGAAGTGATCGGCAATGCGCTCAAGAAGGGCGATGAAGTCCGTCTCGTCGGCTTCGGCACCTTCTCCTGCTCGAAGCGCAAGGCCTCGACGGGCCGCAATCCGCGCACTGGCGAGCCGATGCAGATCAAGGAATCCACCCAGCCGAAATTCAAGGCGGGCAAGGGCCTCAAGGATTCGGTCAACGCCTGATCCAAAGGGGGACCGGATGCGCGGGGGCGCTCCGGTCCTTTTTTCATCCGGCACATGCTGGACAGCCAGCGGGCACCTGACTATGGGGACGCCCGGAAGGCGGCACCGCCGCCTCTTTCCCGACGGACCGGCTCTTTCAGCCCGGTAGAAGCGTGGGCGCGTAGCTCAGTGGTAGAGCACACCCTTCACACGGGTGGGGTCGCAGGTTCAATCCCTGCCGCGCCCACCACGCTTCCCCGAGCGAGGCGCCCGTGAGCGCCCCTCCCTTTGCGATCGAAGATGATGGCGTCCGCCTCGCAGTGCGCCTCACCCCGCGTGCCAAGCGCGACGCGGTGGCCGGGCTCAGCGTGGATAGCGAAGGGCGTTCCGTCCTCCTGATCCGTCTCGCCGCGCCTCCGGTCGACGGCGCCGCCAACAAGGCGCTGATCGCGTTCCTGGCCAAGGCGCTAGCGATTCCGAAATCGACGATCACCATCCGATCGGGGGAGACCGCGCGCCAGAAGATGCTGTTCCTGGCCGGCGACAGCGAGGCGATCGCATCGAAATTGGCGGCGCTTACGACGATCAACTGACATCGCCGATTGCGAGCGAAGCGATGCAATCCACGACGCTGTCCGGGCCGGGACTGGATTGCTTCGCTGCTACGCTCCTCGCAATGACGGAGTGTGTCAGCCCGCTGCCGCCTCGACCGGGGCCTGTGCCGGTGTGCGCCCGAACAGCTCGGCAACGATCTCGTAGGAGCGCAGGCGCGCTTTGTGGTCGTAGATTTGCGATGTAATCATCAATTCGTCGGCGCCGGTGCGCTCGACGAACGCCTCGATCGCCGCCTTAACGCTGGGCGGCGAGCCGATCGCCGTGACGGACAAAGTTTGCTCTAGCATAGCGCGCGCGGCGTGGGGCAGGCTTTCGAAATAACCTTCGACCGGAGGCTTCAACTCGGTGGGCGCGCCGGTGCGGAGCTGGACGAAGGCCTGCTGCATCGAACTCGCCAGATACTCCCCCTCCTCGTCGCTGTCGGCTGCGAACGCGTTGAAGCCGAGCATGACATAAGGCCGGTCTAGATATTCGGACGGTTTGAAGGTCTCGCGATAGACCTGGATCGCCTCCATCATCATCTGCGGGGCGAAATGCGAGGCGAACGCATAAGGCAGTCCCAGCATCGCCGCCAATTGCGCGCCGAACAGGCTCGAGCCCAGGATCCAGACCGGGATGTTCGTCCCCTCGCCAGGAATCGCGCGGACCTTCTGGCCCGGCGCGGGCGCTCCCAGATAGTGAAGCAGTTCGACCACATCGCGCGGGAACTGGTTGGGATCGGTGTCGAGGTTGCGGCGCAGCGCGCGGGCGGCGGCCATGTCGGTGCCGGGCGCGCGGCCAAGGCCGAGATCGATCCGGCCGGGATAGAGCGCTTCGAGCGTGCCGAACTGCTCGGCGACCTGCAGCGGCGAATGGTTGGGCAGCATGATTCCGCCGGCGCCGACGCGGATCGTCGACGTGCCCTCCGCGACATAGCCGAGCGCGACGGCGGTCGCAGCGCTGGCGATGCCCGGCATCGAATGGTGCTCGGCCATCCAGAAGCGGTTGTAGCCCCAGCGCTCCGTATGTTGCGCGAGATCGCGGGCGTTGCGGAAAGCGAGGGCAGCGTCGCCGCCTTCAATGATCGGCGCGAGGTCGAGAATGGAGAAAGGTATCATGAAGGCGATATGGGGAGCGGATCGCGCGAAGCTAGGCGTAACGCCTTTTGTGCCACAAGGCCGCCCAGCGCGTAACTGTCCTTGACGCTTGGCACGGCGCGCCCTTATGAGCGCCCCCGCAGACACTGCACCATGTGGCGATCGTAGCTCAGCTGGTTAGAGCATCGGTTTGTGGTACCGAGGGTCGCGGGTTCAAGTCCCGTCGATCGCCCCACTTTTTTAAATTTTCAGGACAACCAGCCATGCAGTCGCCTTGGGAATATCCCGACTTCGACGACCATGAGGTCGTGCATTTCGCAACCGACGCCAAATCGGGCCTGAAGGCGGTGATTGCGGTCCATTCCACCCATCTCGGCCCCGGCGCCGGCGGCGTCCGCTTCTGGCATTATGCCGAGAGTGCCGACGCGGTGCGCGACGCACTGCGCCTGTCGCGCGGCATGAGCTTCAAGAACGCGATGGCCGGCCTGCCCCTGGGCGGCGGCAAGGGCGTGATCCTGGCCGACGCCGCCCGCACCAAGACCCCCGAAATGCTCGCCGCCTACGGCCGCGCGGTCGACCGGCTCGGCGGCGCCTATGTCACGGCCGAGGATGTCGGGGTGAACGTCGACGATCTGGTCGCGGTCTCCAAACACACTAAATATGTCTCGGGCCTGCCCGCCGCCGAAGGCGCGGTCGGCGGCGATCCGGGCCCGCACACGGCCTATGGCGTCTATCTCGGCGTCAAGGCGGCGGTGCGGCGCAAGCTCGGCAAAGACAGCCTTTCCGGCCTCCACCTCGCCATCCAGGGCGCCGGTTCGGTCGCGGGCGGCCTCGCCCGCCTCGCCGCCAAAGACGGCGCCCGCATCAGCCTCGCCGACATCGACCAGGGCCGCGCCCAGAAGCTGGCCGACGAAGTCGGCGGCAAAGTCGTCGCTCCCGAAGACATTCTTTCCCTCGAGGCCGACGTGCTGAGCCCGTGCGCGCTCGGCGCGATCCTGACCGGCGAGACCATCGACGCGCTGCGCGTGCCGATCGTCGCCGGCGCGGCCAACAACCAGCTCGCCACTCCGGCCGAGGGCGACCACATCCATCAGCGCGGCATCCTCTACGCGCCCGATTACGTGATCAACGCCGGCGGCATCATCAACGTCGCTTCGGAATATCTCGGCGACGCCGACGAAGCCGGCGTCCGCGCCAAGATCGAGCAGATTCCGGACCGCCTCCACCAGATCTGGGACGAGAGCGACGCCACCGGCCGCAACCCGGCGGCCGTCGCCGACGCCATGGCCATGCGCCTGATCGGCCGCGGCTGATTCAAAGCTACAGTAGGAAAGGCTCGCCGGACGCGACTCCGGCGGGCCTTTTCTTTACCCGGCCTTTGTGTTACTGACTGAACGGTCATTAAGTGAGTCACCTCCATGGGGTCTCCACCGAAACGCCGCCGACTGAAGCAGCAGCGCCCCGCGGACATCGTCGCCGCCGCGCTCGCAGTGTTCGCCGAAAAGGGCTTTGCCGGCGCGCGGATGGAAGAGATCGCGGTGCGGGCCGAGGTCTCCAAAGGCACCATCTACCTCTATTTCCCGACCAAGGAGGAGCTGTTCCGCGCAGTCGTCCAGGCGGCGGTCGTCCCCAATATCGCCGCGATCCAGGCGACCGCGCTCGCGACGGACCGTCCCTTCGCGGAGCTCGTCCGCTCCCTCCTCCCCCGCTTTGCAGAGCTGATCACCGCCATCCCGCTCGGCGCCGTGCTCAAGATGGTGATCGGCGAGTCGCGCAACTTTCCCGAGCTCGCCCGGGTCTGGCATGACGACGTGGTCCAGCGCGGAGTCGGCCTGCTCAGCGCGATCATCGCGCAGGCGCAGGCGCGCGGCGAGGTGCGGCCCGGCGATCCGCGCATCCACGCTTTCTCGCTGATCGGGCCGATGCTGCTCGGCGTGATCTGGCGTGAGACGTTCACGCCGATCGGCGCGGCCGAAGTCGACCTGCCGGCGGTCGCGCGCCAGCATGCGGAAACCGTGCTCGAAGGGCTGCTGGAGACAGCGCCGTGAAGCCGCAGCGCGTCGTCATTCTGGTCCTCGCCGTCCTGGCCGTGATCCTGCTCGGCTGGCGCCTGACGGCGGCGCGCTTCCAGCCCGCTCCCACTCTGTCGGGCTATATCGAGGGGGAGACGCTCTATCTCGCCGCACCGATCGCCGGCACGGTCGCCGAGCTCGACGTGCGCCGCGGCCAGCGCGTCGCCGCCGGCACGCGCCTGTTCGTGATCGAGCCCGACCAGCGCGCCGCGCAGACCGGCCGCGCCGAAGCCGAGCTCGCCGCCGCCGAAGCC
>JAFAEZ010000208.1 GCA_023423775.1 Pseudomonadota bacterium | reverse complement strand
GGCCAGGGCGGCGCCGGACTGTTCGAGATCTACAGCTGAGATCAGCGGCAGGAATGCGAAAGGGCACGGCGCGAGCCGTGCCGTTTTGGTTTGGGCGTTGAGCTGTGAAACGGACGAGACTGCCGGCTGCGCCGGTCGTCTGCGCGAGGCTAATGGTCGGGCTTCTCGCGCGTGATGACGCCGGTCTTGGGATCGGCATGGAATTCCATCTTCTGTCCGTTCTTGATGCCTTCGCCCTCCCACCGGCCATCGTCGGCTTCGAGCTTGGTCACCTGGCTGTAGCCTGACTCCAAAGCCTTGGCCTTCACTTGCTCCATCGGCATCCAATCCGGTCCGGGTTGATCTGCACTCGCTGTGGAGCCAAGGGCGAGGAAACCGGCGACCATAAGCATGGCAAGCTTCATGAGAGTCTCCCTTGTAAGAGGCTTCAACGGAAACGCCGACAGTGTGTTCCTATCACGCTGGCCAATTTAGGGCATGCGGCGTCCCGTCCCCTCATGCTTTCGCCAGCGCCGGTGCGAACACCACCTCGATCAGCGTGCCGGAATTGCCTGCGCTCTTGATGTTGAACTGGGCGCGGTTGGCTTCGACCAGGGCCTTGGTCAGCGACAGGCTCAGCGCCGAGCTGTCCGCGGCGTCGCCGGGCGGCGGCGTGCGGAACGGCTCCATCGCGGCGGCGACTTCGCGCTCGCTGAGGCCATGGCCGGTGTCGCGGATGCGCAGCGCGATCTCGCCGCGGTCGGTCAGTGCGGTCGAGACGATGACCTGGCCCCCGGCGCTGGCGAGCCGGATCGAGTTCGAGATCAGATTCATGGTGATCTGCCGCATCGCACGCGCGTCCGCGCTGACCTGCGGCAGCGCATGCGCGAGCGAGGTGCGGATGATGATGCGTTCGCGATTGGCCTGCGGCTGCATCACCGTCACGCAGGCCTCGACCAGGTCGTTGAGGTTGAGGTTCGCGAAGTTGAGGTCGAGCTTGCCGGTCTCGATCCGCGAAAGCTCCAGCAGGTCGTCGATGATGGCGATGACGCGCTCGCCGGAGGCGCGGATGTCCTTCATGTATTCGCCATAGCGCTCGTTGCCGAGCGTGCCGAAGCGTTCGGAGATCATCACCTCGGCAAAGCCGATGATGGCGTTGAGCGGCGTGCGGATCTCGTGGCTGATGCGCGCCAGCATGTCGGCCTTGGCATTCGCCGCGCCGTCGGCGAGACGGCGGGCCCGCGTCAGCTCGCTCTCGCCCTTCTTGCTCTGGGAGAGATCGCGAAACACGGCGAAGAAGTTCGGCCCGTCCGGCCGCGTGCGGCCCATGATCATCGCGAGCGGAATGACGCCGCCCTTCTTCTCGCGGCCCAGCACCTCGCGGCCGTGGTCGAGCAGGCTCGCAATGTCCTGGCTCTTCACGCTGTCGAGATAGTCGGCGACGATCTGCTGGCTCTCGGGCGCAAACAGCGTCACCAGGTTCTGCTCGAGCAGCGCCTGGCCGTCATAGCCGAACAGCGCCTCGGCGCTGCGGTTGCAGGCGTGGATATTGCCTTCGGCATCGAACATCACGATGCCCTCGGCCGTGGTGTCCAGGATCGCGGCGAGATCCTCGGCGTCGGCATCGCCGGCGGCGGGCTCGAGCTCGGGTGCAAAGGGGAAGGATTCTTCGACGAGGGTTTCGGTGACGATAGTCTCGGCAACAACCGGCGGCGCGGCGATGACGGGGGCGGCTGGCGGCAGCGCGCAGACCAGCGCATGCGCGCTGTCGCCGTCCCAGTCGATCGTGTGCAGATGCGCGTCGCAGGTCGCGAGCGGCGCTTCGCCGTTTGCCGCCGTCGCGCTGATCGTCACCGGCGTGCCCGCCTGCGAGGTGCTGCTGGCCGCTGAGACGCCCGGCTCGACATAGAGCGCGTCGAGCCCGCCGGCATCGTCCAGCGCGCCGAGATTTGCATAGCCCAGGCGCGCGAGGAAGGCGGGGTTGGCGTAGAGCAGGCGGTCGAGGCGATAGATCAGGATGCCCGTCGGCATGAGGTCGAGCAGCGCGCGGTCGCGTGCGGGCGCGCCGCGGGCCGGCGGCGCGGGCTCGCTCAGCCATTCGGCTGCGGCTTGCGGCGCCGCGTGCTCCGGCGGCTCGGGCGTGATCTCCGCGGCCGGCGGCTCGACGGCATCGGCAGCGATCGTCTCGCGCTCGCGTTCGAGGCGCTCGGACAATTGCCGGGCGAGCTCGTTGAACGCGCTGTTCTCGACCGGCGTCAGCGTCGGCGCTCTCTGGTCACCTTGTGACCTCTGGTCACCTTGTGACCGGGGATCGCCGGGCGGGCGGAAGGGCACGACGTTGGGAGGCGTTTCCACTGGCGTTTCCACGGACGGCTCGGGATCGGTTGGGGGGGAGTTCGCTTCGGGTTCGGGCAGTTCGGGCTCTGGCTCAGGCGGCGCGATCGGCGGCGGCGGTGCCTCTGCCACGGGCTCCGGTTCCGGCTCCGGCGCGACGACGTCGGCGGAAGGGCCATGCTGCGCCGGCGGCCCGGTCCGCTTTTCGAAACGCCGGAGCGCTTCGAGCCGGTTGAGGCCGTCGAGATCGCGGCAGACGCCGAATCCCTTGAAGCCCGCGAAGTTGCGCGCGCGGTCATAGATCGGCAGACCCGCAAGCTCGACCGCCAGACGCTCGCCGCCGTCGGCGGGCCAGTTCACGGTGATGCCGGCCCAGGTGTCGTGGCTCTCGAGCGCCTTCGCGACGCGGCCTTGCGGATCGAGCGCGAAGTCCGCGGCGATCTCGCGCCAGGGCCGGCCGAAGCCCGAGGCGGTATGCGCGCCCATCAGGCCGACGAATTCGCCGGAGAGAAGCACAAAGCGGCCCTCGTCATCCGTCTGCCAGAGGAAGCGCAGCGGATGTTGACGCGGTGCGGGCGGCTCATGGCGCGACGGCGGCTCGACCATGCCCATCGTGATCGGCGCAGCCTGCGGCGACACGATGGCCTCTGCGCAGTTTTCAACCGGAGTTTCGGCGCCGGCCTCGACGGCCCGCTCGGGCACCGGGTCTTGCAGAGCCTCGGCGCCCGCTTCGCTCGCGGCCGGTTCGGGCGCGGGCGTCGTCGGTGCGGCCGGTTCGGTGGCGTCGAGCGACTCCACGAAGGCGTCGAACAAGGCGATGCCGGCCGGCGCATGCTGCGACGGCGGCGGCGCGCTTGGCATCTCGGCTTCCTGCCGCGCGGGTTCGGCCTTCGCTTCGGCCGCCGCATCCGGCACGCGTTCAACTGCGGGCGATTCATGCGCGGCATCATGTGCGGCGCGGGGCGCGATCAGCGCGATGAGGCCGATATCGGCGCCGGTGCCGACCCGTTGCAGCACCATCTGGCCGATGCCGATCGGCGTCTCGGCGCGGCCGCGTGCCAGCGCATCGCTGCGCGCCTGCTCGAGCCCGGCCTCGCCGAGATCGCGAAAGCCGAGCAGCGCGCGCGCGGCTTCGCTGGCGCCGACGAACAGGCCGTCGGGCGCGAATGCCGCCATCGGCACCGTGGCGCCGGCGACGAGGCGATGCAGCCGCTCGATCAGCGGCATGCTGCGCAAGGTCGGATCCATCGCGGTCACGAGCACGGCATGGCCGCCATCGGCAAAGTCGAGCCGCGCGCAGGCGCAGGTCATCAGCGTGCCGAGCCGGGCGCCGAAGCCGCGCAGCCGTTCGAGCCGCACGCCGCCGCCTGCCGGCAGGC
>JAFAEZ010000170.1 GCA_023423775.1 Pseudomonadota bacterium | reverse complement strand
GACCAGGCTGGCGCAGGTGCCGCCGCTGCCGGCCGAGCTGGCCGCCGCCAAGGCCGGCACGACGTTGCCGCCGCGCCCGGCCCCAGCCCTCGAGGAAGTGCCGGCAAACGTCCAGGGCCCGCGCGGGCGGGTGACGCGCAAGTTCGATTATACCCATGTCGGCGCGGAGGGCGCGGCCTTGTTCGCTTCGATGGTCGCACAGGACCTCGCGACGGCCGTCCCGGCGCTGAGCAGCCAGCTCGTTCCCTAGCGGCGGACGTCCAGTTCCCCGGCCGCGAAGGAATCCAGATCCTTCTGGCCAAACAAGGCGGCGTCGCCAGGCAGGCTGTGCTTCAGGCAGGTGAGGGCGAGCCCCGCCTCGACCGCTTTGGAATCGTCGCCGCTGCGGATCAGTTCGTGCAAGACCCCCGCCGCAAAGGCGTCGCCGCCGCCGATCCGGTCGACGATCGCGCTGACGCGGACCTCGCGAGTCTGGAAGGCCTCATTCGGCGTGTCGAGGCGGGCGGCGATGCGGTGGGCGTCGAACTGCTCCACCTGGCGCGCAGTCGAGGCGATGCGCTTGAGGTTGGGGAAGGCGGCGAAGGCGGCAAGAGCGGCCTCGCGGCGCCGGTCCTCGCCGTCGCCGCTGAACGGGCGATCGAGCAGCAAGGCGATGTCGCGATGGTTGCCGAAGAAGATGTCGGCCTCGCTGACAAGAGCGGTCAGCGTCTCGCGCGGCTTGCCGTCCCAGCGGTCCCAGAGCCGGGCGCGGTAATTGCCGTCGAACGAGACGGCGATGCCGGCGGTCCTGGCCGCACGCGCCGCCGCCAGCGCCGCTTGCGCGCCGTTGGGCCCGAGCGCCGGGGTGATTCCGGAGAGATGGAGCAGGCTGGCGCCCTCGAGGAGGGCGGCCCAGTCGTAATCGTCGCCGCGCGCCTCGGCGAACGCGCTGCCGAGCCGGTCGTAGACGATCTCCGAGGGACGCAGCGAACCGCCCGAGACGACGTAATAGGCACCGAGGCGGCCTTCCGTGCGCGCGATCCGGCGCGTGTCGACGCCGCGGGCGCGCAGCGAATCGAGCGCCGCGTCGCCGAGCGGGCCGGTCGGGAGGACCGAGAGCATCCGCGTCTCATGACCGAGGCTCGCCAGCGCGACGGCGACATTGGCCTCGGCGCCGCCGAATCCCATGTCCAGCTTCGAGGCCTGGCTCAATAGAGCATGCGCCGGCGTGCTCAGCCGCAACAGGATTTCGCCAAAGCATGCCACCGCGCCCTGCGCGCCGTCGGTTCTGATCTTCATGCCTCCTCCCTAGCGCCGGATTGCGCTCCTAACCAGAGCTTCAGCCGACTGGTATGCACGTAGTTCTACAGGGGCATGACAATGGTGTTGACAGTCGCTACGGAACTGGCCAGCGTAAATGGTATAAAAATATCCGTTCTCTGGGAGAGGTATATGCGTCCGCGGCCCGATCGCGCCCTTCGTCATTTCGATTTTCGGTCGGCGCTGCTCGCCACGGCGGCGGTGCCGTTGCTGACGCTGGGCTCGCCGGCTTTCGCGCAGGACGCGCAGGACGCGCTGGCGGACGCGGCCGGGCGCGACGCGCCGGCCAGCGACGAAGCGATGGCCGCCGCGGACGAGGACATCGTCGTAACCGGCCTTCGCCAGACGATCCAAAGCTCGATCAACACCAAGCGCCTCGAAACCGCCGTCGTCGACGCATTGTCGTCCGAGGAAATCGGCGCGCTTCCGGCGCTGTCGGTCGGCGAGGCCATCCAGACCATCACCGGCGCGACCACGCACCGCGAAAAGGGCGGCGCTTCCGAGATCGCGATCCGCGGCCTCGGCCCGTTCCTCAGCAACGCGACCTTCAACGGCCGCGACGCCTCCAACGGCAGCGGCGACCGCTCGGTGAACTTCAACCAGTTCCCGTCCGAGCTGATCAACGGCATCAAGATCTACAAGACCCAGCAGGCCGACCTCGTCGAGGGTGGCGTCGCCGGCACGATCGAGCTCGAGACGCTGAAGCCGCTCGATTACGGCAAGCGCCGCATCCAGGCCGAGCTCAAGGGCAGCTACAGCCCCTATCAGGACCGGATCTACCAGGAAGACGGCCTCGGCTGGCGCGGCACGTTGAGCTATGTCGACCAGTTCTCGGCCGGCGCGCTCGGCGATTTCGGCATTTCGCTCGGCGTGCAGCGCAACAGCGTCGCCAACCCGGAAGAGACCGTCGCCGGCAGCTCCACCTGGACCGCCTGCAACCCGAATGTCGTCGTCGCTAACAACAATTGCAGCGAGGTCAGCCGGGCCCAAGCGGCCGCCGGCACGCCTTTCTATCTCGCGCCGAACTCTCTCGCGTTCCGCCAGATCAGCGAAAGCGACCGTCGCGACGCGCTCTTCGGCGCGCTCCAGTGGCAGCCCAACGACACGATCGATATCAATCTCGACGTTCAATATTCCGATCGCAAATATGCGGAACAGCGCAACGACCTCAATTTCTCGGAAATGCGCTACGGCCTGCGCAATGTCGAATATGACGAGAACGGTGTCATCACCCGCGCGCAAGGCATCACCTCGATCGAGACGGTCTCGACTCTGCTCGAGCGCGGCGAGGAATATCTGGGCGGCGGTCTCGATATCTCGTTCAAGCCGGTCGACCGGCTGACGCTGAGGGCAGACCTGTCTTATTCGCGCACGAAGCGCTCGGAGATCGAGCGCTCCGTCCGTCTCCGCACCGATCCGCTCGACATTTACGGCAACCGCACCGCGATCAACAACCAGCGCATCCCCTATGTCTACGAAGTGCTGGACGGCAATTTCGCGCCGACCATCACCGTCGATCCGCGCTTCGACATCACCAACCACGATCTGTTCAGCGACGACACCCGCATCCGCCGCGACCAGCAGGACCGCAACAACAAGATCCTCGCCGGCCGCTTCGACGCGACCTACGAGGTCGATGGCGCTTTCCTCAGCAAGCTCGATGCCGGCGTCCGCTATTCGCGCCTCACCTACAATGATTTCGACGACCGCGTCGAAACGAACATCAACAATGCGGCGGCGGAGCGGGGGGCTAACCTCGCCTGCCGCACCATCTTCCAGCAGCGCGACTACCTCAGCGCCGCCGAAGGCAACACCATCAACAACTGGGCGACCTTCGACCCGCTCTGCCTGGTCCAGAGCCATCTCGGCACCGAGGATCCGGGCCGCAATGCCGACATCCGCGCAGTCGGCAACCGCGACGTGCGCGAGGACACCCTGTCCGGCTACGTCATGGCTTCGTACGATTCCGATCTGGGCAGCATGCCGGTGCGGGGCAATGTCGGCCTCCGCGTCGTCAACACGAAGGTCAAGTCGGACGGCCTGCGCAGCGGCCTTGACGTGATCACCAATCCCGATGGCTCCATCCGCCTCGTTGAGAATGGCGACTTCGACACGGTTTCGATCGAGCACGAGACGACGCGCTTCCTGCCGAGCGCCAACGCGATCTTCGAGCTCCAGCCGGACTTGCTGCTGCGTCTCGCCGGCTACCGGGCGATGTCGAAGCCCGCGCCGAGCGCGCTGGGCGCCGGCCGCACGATCACCGTCGCGGGCAGCGACTTCGCGTCGATCGGCGACGCCGTCCGGCAGATCACCGCCAACGGCAGCCCACGGCTCGAGCCTCTCATGTCGTGGAACGCCGACGCCTCGCTCGAATATTACCTCAACAAGGATTCGATGTTCTCGGGCGCGCTTTACTACAAGAAATTCAACGGCGGCTTCATCCCGGTCAGCTACGACGAACAGTATGAGATCGGCGGCGAGACCATCACCGTTCCGGTCATGCAGACCGCCAACAGCGACCGTAAGAGCCGGATCTGGGGCTATGAGCTGACGCTCACCCACCGCTTCTCGTGGCTGCCGGGCGCTTTGAGCGGCCTCGGCACCAAGCTCAGCTACAATTATGCGGACTCGAATTTCGAGAATGAGGACATTCGCCTCGGCGATTCCGTGAACGGCCAGACCGGGGTGATCACCGAGGGGATGATCCCGCCGGCCAACATCAGCGGCTTCTCGAAGCACGTATTGTCGGCGCAGGCTTATTACCAGCTCGGCGGCCTCTCGCTGCAGGCGATCTACAACTACCGCTCCAATTATTATCAGGACTTCGTCGGCGGTAACACGCAGCTCCGCTACGTGCGCGGCAACGAAACCGTCGATTTCCGGGCCTCGTACGACCTCAACCGTAACGTCCAGCTGAAGTTCGAAGCGGTCAACATTTTCGACGAACCAAAGATTACCGACATGCCCGTCCAGGGCAGCATCCGCCAATATCATTATTATGGCGCGCGCTACTTCATGGGCGTCCGCTTCCGGATCTGACGGGGTAGGGGAGCGGGTTTCCGCTCCCCTTTTCCTTGCAAGGGTCAGGCAAAGCGGTAAGTATTCCCGGAACGCAGAGGGGAAGCGGACAAGATGGCGGACCGGCGCTTGTTTCAGGATATCGTCGAGCGGATCACGGCGCTCATCGAGGAGGGCGTGTTCCCTCCCGGGTCGCGCCTGCCCGGCGAGCGCGAGCTTGCCGAGCGCTTCGGCGTCAGCCGCGTCACGATCCGCGAAGCCGAGATCGCCCTCCAGGCGATCGGCAAGGTCAAGATCAAGACCGGGTCGGGCGTATACGTCTCGGACGGCAGCGTCTCCGGTCTGGACGAGCTTCCCCAGGTCAGCGCATTCGAACTGACCGAGGCACGGTCGCTGTTCGAATCCGAGGCGGCGGCGCTGGCCGCGCCGATCATCTCGCAGGAAGGTCTGCAGCGGCTCGACGAACTGCTGGTGGAAATGGCCAAGGACGACGCGACCGGCGACCAGGGCCCGAACAACGCGGACCGCGAATTCCACATGATGATCGCTTCCGCCTCCGGCAACGCGGCGATCAGCTACGTCATCCAGACTTTGTGGCGGCTGCGGGACGAAGTGCCCGGCGTGCGCGCGGCCTATGATTCCGTGTGTCATCACGACGGCAATTCGCGCCATCGCGAACATGCCGACGTGGTCGAGGCGCTGAAGAAAAGGGACGCGTCCGGCGCGCGCATGGCGATGCGCCGCCACTTCAACCGTCTGCTCGAAGCGATGCTCGACGCGAGCGAGGAACGGCAGATCGAGGAACTGCGCCAGCGCTCGGCCGAAAGCCGCGCGCGCTTCCTGATCAGCGCCAAGCTGAGCTGAGCGACCGACCCGGGGGAGGGCTCCGGGCCCACTCACCGCCGTTGAACGTTGAGACATCATGAGCGTAGCATTCCGCCGCGAGAGCGATGAAGAGCATCTCGAGCCGCGCTTCGAGCTGCCGATCCCGCCCGGGCCCAATTTTGTCACGCCCGCGGGGCTGGCCCAGATCGAAGCGCGGGTGCGCGAACTGGAAACCAAGGTCGCGATCGAGAGCGAGCCGACAGCGCTGGCCGAGTCGCAGCGCGACCTGCGCTACTGGCGGACCCGGCTGGCGACCGCCCTTCCCGGGCCGGAGCCGGCCGAGGGCGAGGTGGGCTTCGGTTCCCGCGTCAGTTTCCGCCTGAAAGGCACGCTGCGCACGCTCGACATCGTCGGCGACGACGAAGCGGATCCGCCTAGCGGCCGCATCGCTTTCTCTGCGCCCTTGGCCCGCGCGCTGATGGGCGCGCAGGTGGGCGAGATGGTCGACTTGGGGGGTGTGACCGAGGCGATCGAGGTGGTGGAGGTGTCCGCCATCGCCTGAGCCTGGCTTTTCCGCGCGCGCGGAGCCAAGTCCGCAGCGGGCCGTTCAGAGGCGGACGTAAAAGCAAAGGGGGGCGGATGCCGTCGGGACTGGTAGCGCTGCTGGACGATGTCGCGGCGATCACGAAGCTGGCGGCAGCGTCGCTGGACGATGTCGCCGGCGCGGCCGGAAAGGCCGGCAGCAAGGCTGCGGGCGTAGTAATCGACGACACGGCGGTGACGCCGCGCTACGTGGTCGGCCTCCCGCCCGAGCGCGAGCTGCCGATCATCTTCAAGATCGCGCGCGGATCGCTGCGCAACAAATTGCTGTTCATATTGCCCGTGGCAGTCGCGCTCGGCGCGTTCGCCCCCTGGGCGGTGACGCCGCTGCTGATGGTCGGCGGCGCCTACCTCTGCTTCGAGGCGGCCGAGAAAATCATCGAGGTGGTGCGCGGCGAGCATCATGAAGCCGAAGTGGCCGAAATCACCGATCCGAAGGAGTTGGAAGAGCGCCAGGTGAGCGGCGCAGTCCGCACCGACTTCATCCTCTCGGCCGAAATCATGGCGATTGCCCTGGCCGACCTGCCCGAGCAATCGATCCTGATGCAGGCAATGGTGCTGGCCGCGGTCGGCGTCGCGATCACGATCGGCGTCTATGGCGTGGTCGGCCTGATCGTGAAGATGGACGATGTGGGCCTCCATCTGGCGCAGCGGAGCGGGGCGGGCACGCGTGCCATCGGCCGCGGCCTCGTCAAGGGCATGCCGGCGCTGCTCAAGGGCCTGGCCGCGATTGGCACCGCGGCCATGGTGTGGGTCGGCGGCGGGATCATCGTGCACGGCCTCGAGGAATTCGGCCTGGAGACGATCCCCCACTGGATCCATGGAGCGGCCGCGGCCGCGGCGCACGCTGTGCCTTTCGCGCACGGCGTGGTCGAGTGGATCGTCAGCGCGGCTGGGTCGGCGGTGGTCGGGCTGGTGGTGGGGTCGGTCCTCACCGTGGCGGTGCACCGACTGAAACGCTGAGGCTCAGCCGCCGCGCAAGGCGATCGCGACCTCGGCGAAGCCGGTCGCGAGGAAGCTGGCGGCGAGGATCAGGGCGAAGGAAGCGACGAGCTCGGGGGTCGGGCCGAACAGGCTGATGACGAATGCCGCGACCGGCAAGCCGGCGACCAGGGCCAGACCCAGCAGGAGGTCGGCCGTTCCGCTCAAGGCTACCCACTTGACCGGCCGGCTGCCGCGCATCCGCAAAGCGGCGACCAGCATCCAGGCGCCGCGCACCAGCAGCCACGCCATGACGACATCGGCGATGCGGAAGAAGTGCGCGTAGGGTTGGACGATGAAGAGCAGGCCGGCGGCGGCGGTGACGAGGCCGGCGCCGGTGGCGGCCGTGCCGACCGGTCCGGGCCTGTGCTGCGAGGCGAAGGCCAGTTCGGCGAGGCCGGCGAGGAACAGCAGCCAGCCGACCACGCCGCCGCGGGGCGCCCAGTGGATGACGGGGAGGAGCAGGGCCAAAGCGGCGAGCAGCAAGGTCAAAAGCCCGGGCACCAGGCCCGAGGTGCGGCGTGCCGGCGTGGCCGAAGCAACCTGGTTCATCGTGCGCTGTTCCTCCTGTCCTGCCGACGAAGCGCGAGCGGGGGCTTCCGGTTCCGCGCCGTGCGACTGCGCGGATATCCGGCGAGCGTCGCACGTTCATTCAAAAGAGGCGAGCAGCTCGCGACGGACAAGGAGGCACGGACCATGGAAGGAGATCGTACCGACGATCGACCACGCGCCGAAACCCACGCGCAAAGCCCACGCGAAAGCCACCAGGAGGCCCTGCTCGACGAGGGCCTGCGCGAGACCTTTCCGGCGAGCGACCCGGTCAGCGTCGCCAAGGTCGGCTGACTCGTGACGCTCAGGCCTGCGGCCCGTCGAGCTTGTCTGGACCCCGGGATTCGTCGGCCGATCGGACGAGATTGACCTGGGTGGGGAAGGGTAGGACGATATCGTTGTCGCGACAGGCGTCGTGGATCGCCAGCAGTACTGCGCCCTTGGCCGTGATCTGCTCGAGCGCGGTCGGGCCGGCCCCGAACACGATGAACAGGTCGATCGCATAGTCGCTGAGCGACTGGATGGCGACTGCCGGCTCGGGCGCCTCGGCAACGCCCTTGGCCGATTTGACCGCCTCTCGGATAATCTCCATCGCGCGGCGCGGATCATCGCCATAAGCGATCGAAAGCGTGAGGTTGGCCGTCCGATAGTCGCTGTCAGTGTTGACCGTGATCGCGTTGGTGAAGATCATCGTGTTCGGGATCACCACCATCCGCCGGTCGATCGTCCGGATGTGGGTGGCGCGCATCTCCACCTCCTCGACCACCCCTTCATAATCGCCATCGCCGACGATGATCTCGTCGCCCGTCCGGTAGGGTTCGCGGATGAGCAGGATGATGCCGGCGACGAGGTTCTGCAGGATGTCCTTGAACGCGAAGCCGATGGCGATCGAGCCGAAACCGAGCAGCGACAGGACGCTGGTCGGATCGATGCGCGGGAAGAGCAGCAGCATCGCGAACAGCCCGACCACGAGCACACTGGTTCCGATCGCCACCGCGCCGAGCAAGCGGCCGAGATCGGACCGGCCGCGGCGATGGAACCGGCGGAAAATGATGCGCGCCAGCAGCTTGCCGAGCAGCCAGGCTGCGACGAGCGCCACCACGAAGCCGATGATCTCGGGGATCTTGAGAAGGACGTCGTTGACCGTGGTCCAGAAGCCGGCTTCGACGCGCTCTCCGGTGGTGCGGATGAGTTCGCCGGCTTCGGCCGCGCCGGCCGATCCGTTGGCCGCGGCGGTGGCGGCTTGGCTCATGATGCTCGCGCCATATTCCGTCCTCGTCGGAAGAAGCGATCAGGGCCGGACCTGCACCGCCACTTCCGATCGCTGGTCACCGCGCTGCACGGTAAGTCGCAACCGGCTGCCGATCGTGGTCAGTCCGACGGCGTTGCGAAGCGCCGCGGCCGTCGCGGTGGGAACGCCGTTTGCGGCGACGACGATGTCGCCGCGCCGCAGCCCCGCCGCCGCTGCGGGCGAATTCGGTGCGACGTCCGCGATCAGAGCCCCCTCGGCCGGCGCGGCGGCGCTCCCGGGGGGCGTGAAGGTTTCGGTGATGACGACGCCGATCTGGCCGCGCCGCACCTCGCCATGCTCCAGGATCTGCTGCATGACGAACTTGGCGGTGGCTGCCGGGACGGCGAAACCGATGCCGACATTGGCGCCGGGGCCGAAGATGGCGCTGTTGATGCCCATGATGTTGCCGTCCATGCCGATCAGCGGGCCGCCCGAATTGCCCGGATTGATCGGCGCGTCGGTCTGGATGTAGCTCTCATAGCCGTCCGCGCTGAGGCCTCTGGCGAGCGCGCTGACGATGCCGGCGGTCACGGTCTGGCCAAGCCCGAACGGGTTGCCGATCGCCATCGCATAATCGCCGACCTCGACCGAGTCGGAATCGCCGAGCGCGAGCTGGGGCAGTTTGTCGCCCCTGATGCGCAGCAAGGCGATGTCGCTGGGCTGGTCGCTGCCGAGCAACTCCGCCTCGAACTTGCGGCGGTCGGTCAGCGTCACCTCGATTACGCGTGCATTGGCGACGACATGATGGTTGGTGAGGATCAGCCCCCGCTCGGCGTCGACGATTACCCCCGAGCCGGCGGCGAGACGCGGCTCGATCGCGGAATCGGGGACGCCGAAATAGCGCCGGAAAAAGGGATCGCGCAGCATCGGATTCTGGTCGAGCGGCGAGCTTTGCAGCACGGCGATGTTGACGACCGCGGGCGCCGCGCGCTTGACCAATGGGGCGAGGGTGCGCCGGTCCGGCGGCAGCGCCGGCTCGGGCCCCCCCGCTGTCTGCCCGGCCGGTCCGGCGGCCTGATTGGCGTCCTGGCGCTGGGCATCACATGCCGCAAGGGCGAGGAAGAGGCTGATCAGAGACCCGGTCCGCATCGCCGCGCGGGACCTGCATCTGCGCTGCATCATCGCTTCTCCTCGTCGTGGACGATCTGACCCCAATGGATTGCGGGGGTGCGGGTTCCGCTGGTCATCCCGGGCCCGTCCCTTCCGCGTCGTTGTCGGGATGGGCAACGGGCAGCCCCCAGCCGCGCAGGATCGCGAGCACGCGGAAACCGAAGCAGAAGAGGGCGGCACCGATCGCCGTCGCCACCGTCGGCCAGTCGAGCAGGTCTCCGGCCACGACCAGAGCGGCGCCGGCAAGCGCGGCCACGGCATAAAGGTCGCCGCGCAGCACCGACGGCGTGCGCGTGACGAGCAGATCGCGCGCGATGCCCCCACCGACACCGGTCAGCATGCCGAGCAGGGCTGCCATCGGCGGACTGAGGCCGAAGTCGAGCGCTTTCTGGGTTCCGGCGACGGCGAAGAAGGCGAGGCCGGCGGCGTCGAAGATGAGCAGGGCCGTGCGCCGCCGCGAGACCGGCGAATAACAGAAGAAGGTGACGAGCCCGGCGGCGATGGCCGACGCGCAATAGCGCCAGTCGCTGACAGCGGCGGGCGGCACCGACCCGATCAGCAGGTCGCGCGTAATGCCGCCGGCAGTCGAGGCCGCGACCGACACGACCAGCACGCCGTAAATGTCGAGCCTGCGCCTTATGCCCTGCATCGCGCCGCTGATCGCAAACACGAAGGTGCCGGCAAGATCGAGCGCGATGACGAGATCGCGCGTGACGCGTTCGTCGAGCAGATCGGTCAGCGGCGGCAGGTTCACCGGCGTCCCCGCCGCAGCGCGCCCCGCACGGCCGTCATTTGACGAGCCAGGCGAGCGCGCCTGCGACCATTGCTTCGACTCCGGTCGAGAGGGTTGGGTGGATGACGGGCGCAAAGAGCGGACTGTGGTTCACCGGGAGGTCGTTGACCCGCCCTTCCGCCTTGGCCCTGGCATAGGTTTCGGGGTCGGTGCCGCCGACGAACCAGTAGACCGAGGGCGAATCCCAGGCGGTGCCGAAACAGCCGAAATCCTCGCTGGCCGGTGCCGGCCCGGCGTGGCGCACGCGCTCGGCCGAGAAATGGCGGCGTAGGGCCTCGGCGACGCGGTCGCTCGCTTCCTTGTTATTGACGTTGAGCGGGTAGCGGTCGAGCGGTGTGATTTCCGGGGGCCGCGGCGCTCCGGAGGCGGCGGCTTCGGCATTCGCCATCCGCTCGATCGCTTCCAGCACATGCTTGCGCACGCCTTCGTCGAACGTGCGCACGTTCAATTTGATGATCGCCTCCTCGGGGATCACATTCTCCTTGGTGCCGGCCTGGAGGACGCCGATCGTGACGACCGCGGCGTCGGTGGCGGCGGTCTCGCGCGACACGATCGTCTGCAGCCGCAGCACGAGCGCGGCGGCCATCACCACCGGGTCGACGCTCGCTTGCGGCATCGAGCCGTGCGCGCCGCGGCCGAACAGGCGGATCTGGAGACTGTCGGCGGCCGACGTGATCGGGCCGGCGCTCCCGGCGACGGTACCGGACGGGCCGACCATGACATGCTGGCCGAGCACGACGTCCGGCTTGGGAAAGCGGTCGAGCAGGCCGTCGGCGAGCATCGCGCGCGCGCCCTCCGCAGTCTCCTCGCCGGGCTGGAAGACGGCCATCAAGGTGCCGCTCCACGCCTCGCGCCGCCGGGACAGCAGGGTGGTCGCGCCCATCAGCCAGGCGACGTGCATGTCGTGGCCGCAGGCATGGGAGACGGGGACGCCAGCCTGGGCTCCATCCTCGGCGGTCACCTTGCTCGCATAATCGAGGCCGGTGACTTCGAGGATCGGCAGAGCGTCCATGTCGGCGCGGAGCAGCACGGTCGGGCCGTCGCCGTTGCGGAGCAGTCCGACTACCCCGGTCTTGCCGACGCCGGTGGTCACCTCGAAGCCATTCTCCTCGAGGTGTCGGGCCGCAAGCGCGGCGGTGCGGTGCTCCTGCATCGACAATTCGGGATTCGAATGCACGTCCTTGTAGGCGGCCTCGAGGGTGGGGAGGAGATCGGCGAGGCCGGCGAGCACCGGAGCTGCGGGATCGTTCGCGGTCGGGTCCATTGGCCACCTCCTGCACGATGCGCCGCCGCCTGTGGCCGATCCTGCCGGACCTAGCCCCTTATAACAGCCATTCGATCGGCAGCAGCGAGAGCAAGGCGACCGCGGCGCGTTGCCAACGCGTGGTGCCGGGCTCGGTTGCGTGGCGGATTTCGGCCTCGCCCCTGCGCTCGATCCAGTAGAGTTCGCCCTCGGGGGAAAGCCGCACCTCATAAGCGCGCGCGGGGGCGGAGCGCTCGAATGCGGCCTGCATGCGCTGCGCCAGCGGCGGGCTCTCGATCACGAAGCCGAGCTCGGTGTTGAGATGGGCCGAGCGCGGATCGAAGTTGAACGAGCCGATGAAGACGCGGCGGCCGTCGACCGTGAAGGTCTTGGCGTGGAGCGCCGATCCCGCGCCGCTTAGCTTCGAGCCGGTGCTGCCGACGCCGGTCGTATCGCGCCTCGGCCCGGTTCCCGATCCGGAGGCCGACCCCTGCATCTCGTAGAGACGTACGCCCGCCTGCAGCAGCCGCTTGCGCCACTTGACGTAGCCGGCATGGACGATCGGCACGTCGGTCGCTTCCAGCGCATTGGTGAGCACGGTGACCTGCACGCCGCTTCCCGCCAGAGCCGCGAACGCCTCGGTGCCCGCTTTGGCCGGCACGAAATAGCCCGAGACCAGGCCCAGCGTACGGCGCGGCTCGCCCAGCGCGTCCTTCAGCTTGGCCATGAGAAGCTGCTCGGGCGCGGCGCGGCCGAGGCCCTTGGCGGGGTCGTCGCTGATCATCCGGGTCGGCGCCCATTCCATCATCAGCGTGCGCCCGACCAGCTGGCGCACGAACGGCGAATCGCGGACGGCATCGAGATAGGGCCGCGCCGCCGGATCGCGCGCCGCATCGGCCGCGCGCGACGCGATCGCCGCTGGTCCGCCCGCCGCCCGCACGATCCGGTCGGCGGGGTAAGAGGAGAGGCTCGCCCAATAG
>JAFAEZ010000077.1 GCA_023423775.1 Pseudomonadota bacterium | reverse complement strand
CGCGCCGCCCGCAACGTCGAGGGCAAGGTCATCCTCTACGCCGACCGCATGACCGGATCGATGGAGCGGGCGCTGCGCGAGACCGATCGCCGCCGCCAGCGCCAGAAGGAATATAACGAGGCGCACGGCATCACGCCGACCACGATCAAGCGCAACATTTCCGACCTCCTCGCCGACGTCTCGCAGCGCGACAGCGTCGTCGTCGACACCGGCGACGACGATCGGCCGCACCTCGTCGGCCACAATCTGCGCGCCTACATCGAGGATCTGGAAAGCCGGATGCGCAAGGCCGCCGCCGATCTCGAATTCGAGGAAGCCGGCCGCCTGCGCGACGAGATCCGTCGGCTCGAGGCCGACGAACTCGGCATTCCGGACCATGAGAAGAAGGCGCCGGTCACCGGCCATTCGATCAGCGGCCGCCCCGGCACGCGCACCACACGGTTCGGCAAGCAGAAGGCGGCGCGGGCGGAGAAACGGGCGCGCGGCGGGGGTCGCTGAGCCGAGCGGATTTCCTCTTCGCATCGGGGCGACCGGGCCGTAGTCTTGCGCCATGGAATCCGAATTGCCCTTCGATGATCGGCCTGCGGTGGCTGAAGCCGACCGGCTGACGCTTGATCTTGATGGCTGGGAAGGGCCGCTCGACCTGCTGCTGACGCTGGCGCGCAACCAGAAGGTCGACCTCGCCAAGATATCGATCCTCGCCCTGGTCGAGCAATATCTCGCCTTCATCACCGACGCGAAGAAGCTGAAGCTGGAGATCGCCGCCGACTATCTCGTGATGGCGGCGTGGCTGGCCTACCTCAAATCCTGTCTGCTGCTGCCCAAGGACCCCGAGCAGGATCCGAGCCCCGAGGAGCTGGCACTGCGGCTCCAGTTGCGGCTGCAGCGACTGAGCGCGATGCGCGAGGCCGGCGCGCGGCTGCTCGCCCGCGACTGCCTGGGCCGCGACGTGTTCGTGCGCGGCGCTCCGGAGGGGCTGCGCGTCATCCGCAAGGCGATGTGGCAGGCCGACCTCTACGACCTGATTGCCGCCTACGGGACCGTCCGCGCTCGCACCGAGCCGGCCTTCCACGTGGTCCACCGCCGGCCGGTGATGACGCTGGAGGAGGCGCTGCTGCGGGTCGAGCGGCTGATCGGGGTGAGCATGGAATGGGCGACGCTCGAATCCTTCCTGCCCGAGACGCCCGATCCGGAATTCCGCAAGTCTGCGCTGGCGTCGAGCTTCGTCGCGGCGCTCGAGCTCGCCAAGCAGGGCAAGGTCCAGCTCGATCAGGGCGCGCCGTTCACGCCGCTCCGGATCCGCGCGGCATGAAGGAGCTTCCCGATTCGGTCCGCGCCGTCGAGGCGACCCTGTTCGCCTCCGAGACGCCGATGAGCGCCGACGAGATCCGCGACTATGTCGGCATCCACATCGACGTCCGCGCGGCGCTCGAGGAGCTGGCCGGCCACTATGCCGGGCGGGGCATCGAACTGGTCGAGCGCGGCAAGCGCTGGCATTTCCAGACCGCGGCCGACCTCGCCCACCTGCTGCGGCGCGAGCGCGACGAGGCGCGCAAGCTCTCCCGCGCCGCGGTCGAGACGCTCGCCATCATCGCCTATCACGAGCCGGTCAGCCGCGCCGAGATCGAGGCGATCCGCGGCGTGCAGATTTCCAAGGGCACGCTCGACGTGCTGATGGAGGCAGGCTGGGTCCGCCCGGCCGGGCGTCGCGAAGTGCCGGGCCGGCCGCTTACCTATGCGACTACGGCCGGATTTCTGGCGCATTTCGGCCTTTCCAGCCGCCGCGACCTGCCCGGCATCGACGATCTCAAGGCCGCCGGGCTGCTCGATCCGATCGACGCCGCGCTCGAACAATTAACCGGCGAGCAGCTAGAACTGGAAAGTGGCCGCGAGGAGGACTAGGTGTCCTGCAACGCGTATCGTGGAGAATTGGAATGGGCGGTTTCAGCCTCTGGCATTGGCTTGTCGTCGGCATCATCATCCTGCTGCTGTTCGGCAAAGGCCGCTTCTCCGACATGATGGGGGATGTCGCGAAAGGCCTGAAGAGCTTCAAGAAGGGCATGGCCGACGAGGACGAGAAGCCGGTCGCGCCGAAGCGGATCGAAGGCGATCGAACGGTCGACGCCACGCCGGAGCGTCCGCGCACCGTCGTCGAGCCGGAAGAGCGGCGCGAGCCCTGAACGCCTGAAGGGGCGGGCGCATGTTCGATATCGCACCGACGGAGCTGCTGATCGTGGCGCTGGTCGCCCTCGTGGTGATCGGACCGAAGGACCTGCCGCGCGTGATGCGGACCGTGGGCCAATGGGTCGCGCGCGCGCGCGGCATGGCGCGCCATTTCCGATCGGGCATCGACACGATGATGCGCGAGGCGGAGCTCGAGGAAATGGAGAAGAAATGGCGCGAGGAGAATGAGCGGATCATGCGCGAATTCCCCTCGACCCAGGAGCCGACGCCGCTGCCGGATACCAATCCGCCTGCGATAGCGCCGCCCGAAGGCGAGATGCCGCCGCCGCGTGCAGGCGACGACGATCGGGCGCTGCCATGAGCGAGATCGACGAGAGCCGCGCGCCTTTGATGGACCATCTGATCGAGCTGCGCCGGCGGCTGATCTGGTCCGCCGTGGCTTTGTTCGTCTGCTTCGGCGTGTGTTTCTATTTCGCCGACAAGATTTTTGCTTTTCTGGCGCAGCCGCTGATCGCCGGGTTCGGCGCTGGGCAGGGGCGGCTGGTCTACACCAAGCTCTACGAGGCCTTCTTCGTCGAGGTGCGGGTGGCGTTCTTCGCCGCCTTCTTCCTCGCCTTCCCAGTGATCGCCAACCAGATCTGGGCGTTCGTGGCGCCTGGCCTCTACGCCAAGGAAAAGCGGGCCTTCCTGCCGTTCCTGATCGCCACGCCCATCCTTTTCCTGATGGGCGCGGCGCTCGCTTATTATGTGGTGATGCCGACGGCGATCCGCTTCTTCCTCGGCTATCAGGGCCAGATTCCGGGCATCGCGCAAGAAGCGCTGCCGGCGATGGGCGAGTATCTCTCCTTCGTCATGCACTTCATCCTCGCCTTCGGAATCGCCTTCCTGCTGCCGGTGCTGCTGATGCTGATCGAGCGCGCCGGGCTGGTGACCCGCACCCAGTTGAAGCGCGGCCGCCGCTATGCGGTGCTGGTCGCCTTCATCGTCGCCGCGGTCGCGACGCCCCCTGACGTGTTGTCCCAGTTCATGCTCGCGATCCCGCTGATCCTGCTCTACGAAGTCTCACTGATCGCGATCTGGTTCACCGAGCGGCGACGCAACCGGGAACAGGCCGGGTCCGAGCTTCTTTGATGGCTGAACCGCCGTTTCTCGATGCGGCGAACGCCATGTTGGCGATCGAGGATGGCGCGGATTGGACGCGGCCGCCGCCGCCGCGCGACGGCTGCCGCGTCACGCCGCTGATCGAGGCGGCCGACATGTATCCGACGCTCGAGCATCTCGTGCTCGACGCGAAAAAATCGATCTGGCTGGCGTTCCGCATCTTCGATCCCGATACCAGGACCCGCTCGGACCGCGCCAAGGCGCGAGGCCTGGACAACTGGGCGGCGCTGATCCGCGACGCAGCCCATCGGGGCGTCGAAGTGCGCATCCTGCTCACCGATTTTGAACCGGTGCTCGCCGATTATCTCCACGCCGGATCCTGGTGCACTTTCCGCGCGGTGCGGGCGCTGGTCGAGGATCTCGGCGAGGAGCGGGCCGGGCATCTCCAGCTGATGGTGATCCAGCATGAGGGCGAGGTCGGGCGCGGCTGGCGCCAGTTGCTGCGGCTGGCGTCGCGGCGCAAGATCCGGGCGCTGGTCGCGAGCCTGCTCGAAAACACTGGCGCCAAGGATGGCGGCCTCGAAACCCGGCCCGGCCTCTGGAACCACGTCGCGTGGGAAAAGGACAAGCCCAAAGGCTGGAAGCCGGCCGGCCCGCCGCGGCTGTGGCCCGCCACCTACCACCAGAAATTCGTGGTCGTGGATGGCGAGCAGGCGATCATCGGCGGGCTCGACCTCGACGAACGCCGCTGGGACGACCGCCGCCACAAGCAGCGCGCCGACCGCACCTGGCACGACATTTCGGCCTTGGTCGAAGGCCCGGTGGTGGCCGACGCGGCGCGCCATTTCGCGCGCCTGTGGAATCACGAGCTGCCGCGCTACCGCGCGACCGTGCAGGAATGGACCAGCGGCTGCGGACGGCCCCTGACGCTCGATCCCCTCTCGGAAATCCCTGCTTCGTCGATCGACGAGCAACCGACCAAAGGGGAGGCGCGCGTCCAGCTTGTGCGGACACTGTCGCGCAAGTCGGACGCGGTCTTCGCACGCGGTCCGCTGCACGGCATTCGCGAACTCAAGGCCGCCCATCGCGAACTGATCCTGGCCGCTCGCCGGGAGCTCTACATCGAAGCGCAATTCTTTCGCTCGAACGAGGCGGCGGACTGGGTCGAGGAGGCGCTGCGCGCCAGCCCCGAACTGGAGGTGATCGTCCTGATCGCCAACACGCCCGAGGAAATCGCCTTTGAGGGCCAGACCGGCAATCTGGCGCATCGTTATGGCGAATATCTCCAGGCCCATGCGCTCGGGCGGTTGCTGCGCAAGGCAGGGCCGCAGCGGATCGGCCTTTTCACCCTCGCCAAGCACGAGGCGGTGAGCGCGGACGAGAAGGAATTCGAGGAGACCCGCGGCACTGCCTACGGATCGGGCCTGATCCATATCCATTCGAAGCTGCTGATCGGCGACGACAGGAACTGCCTGCTTTCGTCGGCCAATATCAACGACCGCAGCTTCGACTGGGATACCGAATTGGGCTTCATCTGGCAGGAGGACGGACCCGCCATCGGCGATTTCAAGCGCCGGCTCTGGTCGCAATTGTTCGCTGGCCCGCTCCCGCAAGGCATGAACCTGGAGGGTTGGCGCGACATCGCCCGGCGCAATGGCGAGTCCGAACCCGAAGCGCGCCAGGGTTTCGTTGTGCCCTACCAGCTGGGCCGTGCGCGCCGCTTCTCGCGCCCCTACTTCTTCATTCCCGACGACCTCGTCTGAAAAAAAAACGCCGCCCCGCGAGGGGACGGCGCTCTTCTCCGGTGTGGCCGGATCGGCTTACATCTTGTTGTCGACGGCGTTGCTGGCCGACTGCAGATCCTCGCCTGCGCCGCGAACGGTGTTGCACGCGACGAGCGTCACGAGGGCGCCCGAGATGAGCGCGATGTTGAGGGCTTTACGGATCATATCTTCTCTCCCTGGGCACGCGGCCTAAACTTGCGGGCGCGGATTAAATGCGCTCGCCGCGGAAAGGGTTCCGCCACGTAACGATCTACCGATGCCGGTGGAGAGTTCAATGCGTCGGTCTGGAAAGGCCGGGCGCCACCCGGGGGATGGCGCCCTCCATTCCATCGGCTTCAACCAGCCGATCAGCAGTTGCCGGCGCGGCCGTCCACACAATCGCCGACCGATTCGACGTCATTGGCGGCGCCACGGACGGTGTTGCAGGCCGCGAGCGCCAGGCTGCTCGAAAGGGCGATGACGGCGATAATCTTACGAACCATGACATTTCTCCTCACTACACGCCCGCACCGCTTAGCTGCGAGATGGGGAGGGTAAATCCCCGCATCGCGGTTGGTTCCACCCGCGTCACGAGTGGTGCGTCAGGAGCGGCAGGAGGATGTCGAGGCGAAGGCGGCGCCGGCCGGACTAGGCGATGAAGAGGAGAGCCCCAAAAATGTTGAGCCCGGAGGCGCCACCGGGGGGGGGAGGTTGGCGCGTCCGGGCTCATTTTCTGGATAGCGAGAGCGGGGGGGCAAAAGGTCACTATCCGAAGAGCAGAACGTGGCAGGTCGAATGGGGTTCCGCGACGCGCTCAAAAAATTTGCGGCAAGATCAAGAAAGTTGAAACGGCATCGGCCGGGGAGGCAACCGAGCCGCAGCACCGCCGGTTATGGGTGCAAAAGGAGTGAGAAATGACCAAGCCCCCGAAGACCCCGCCCAATTCCGACATCGACGGCGTGCACGAGGATGAGGCGCGCAACACCGACGTCGCCGCCGCCATTGGCCAGGACGGGGCCGATCTGGAACGCGCCCGTAAGGAGAATGTAGGGCGTCCGCCTTATTCGGATGAGAAGAGCCGGGACGACCGGACCGGCTAACGCTCGGCTTTCTCGAGCACCGAGATGCGGACCGAATAGCGACCGCGTTCGGTGTCGCGCTCGAGCGTCGAGCGGAGCTGGCGCGAGAGGCCCGTGACGATCCGGTCGAACCGCTCGGTAAGCTTTTCGTCGCAGGGGGCATCGCCCTTCAGGCTCCCGGACTCGACCACAAGCATCGCGTTCGTGTCATTGTCCCCGTCGAGGGAAATGGTGACCGCCTTGGCGTCGCAGAACATCGCGAATTCGACGATCTCGGTGATCAGGAAGGCCACTGACACGGCTACGTCCTGCGTCACGTAATAAGGCTCGACGTCGAGGCGGATCGTCATATGCGCCGCGGAGGCGGGCGCCGTCCCGCGCAGATTCGCGCCAAGCTCCGAGATCAGCGAACGCAGGGCGACGCCGCGATTTTCCTCGAGCTCGGCATAATGGTTGCGGTGGACGACGGCGAGCGCGTCGACGCGGCGCTGGATCGAGGCGTAGGCGGCCGAAACTTCCTCACTGGACGCGCCGCGCGCGTGGAGATTGAGCAGCGAGGCGACCACCTGGAGATTGTTCTTCACGCGGTGATGGACTTCGCGGACGAGCTTGGTCTGGCGCTCGACGGCAGCCTCGAGGTCGGCTTCGTGGCGGGCGACGGTCTGCGTGACTTGGTCGAAGGCGCGGCCGAGATCGCTGATCTCACGCGCGGGCGTCGACAAGGTCGGCAAGTCGAGATGCTCGTCGCCGGGCTGGTAGGCCGCGACCGCGCGCTGCATCCGCACCAGCGGCCGCAGCAGGAGGCGATCGACGATGATCCAGCCGATGATCGCGGCGAAGATCCACATCATTACCGGCATCAGGACGATGAGCGCGTCGATCGCATTGATCGGCGGCGCGCCCAGAGCGATGCGCAGCCACAGACGGCCTTCGGCGATCGGCTTGGTTCCGCGCACCGTCTGGATCATGGTGCCGGGCTCGTAGCCGTTGCGCAGCAGCATGCGCCTCTGACCCTGTCCCATTTCGAGGTCGAAATTGTCTTCGGTGCCGGGGACCAGGGTCAGGTCGGAAAGGCTGGCGCGGCTGAACTCGGCAGCGCCTTCGATGCGCCCGTCCGCTCCGAACAGGACGTAGTAAAGTTTCTCGCCATCGGGGCTAATCTGGGCGATCGCGTCCTGGGCCGCGACCCGCGGAAAGGCGGGCGGGCTAAAGCCCGGGGTCGCGCAGCGCAGGGTGCCGTCGTCGCTATAGAGCGCGTAACGCCCGCGCCGGGCCTCGCCCCGAGCGAGGCGTTGCAGTGTGCTGCGGCACACCGACGCGTTGGTCGGAGAGAGTGAAATCGCCCCGCTGGCCGCCCGCACGGTCGCGGCGCTGTGGGAGAGGAGGGTCTCTATGCTGTCGGCTTTGACCTCGAGTAGTGCGAGCGTCTGCTCCGCACGGCGTTCGCGGCTGTCGCGGGCGCTCTCGACCGAGGCGAGGATCGCAATGAGCCCGAGCGGGAACAGGCCCACGCTCAGGATCAACAACATCTTCACGCCCGTCGACAGGCGTCCGATGCGCGTCGCAAACCAGCTATCGTCGCCGCGGCTCACCATGGCCGGCTCCTAGCGGACGGCGCGCGGTTAACCAAGCTTTCCGAGCAGGTCGAGCATCTCAGGGGGAATGTCTTCGTCGATCGTGCGTTGGTAGACGGACCGCAGCGCCGACCCGACTTCGGGATTGCCGTCCGGCCGCTTCGACGGCCGCCGCTTCGGGGAGGAACTGTCAACGTCGGAGACGGGATCGGATTTGCGCCGGCGGTCGCCATCCTTTTCACTAGCAAAGGTCAATTCGGTTTACCCCTCACGGCCGTCGCCGCGCCCGCGTTATTCGAACAAAAAAATGCCTGCCCGCCGAGCGACGTACCGCCGATCAACCCTGAGCAGACCCCACGTGCACAGGAACCGTCATAGCGGCCTGCGTGGCCATGGAAACAAAAAAGTCGCTTAATGGTTCCATACGTCGGGAGCAGCGGGCGGGCCGTTCTCTCCTGCATGTTCTGCGTGCGCAATCCGCCGCCTTGGCGGGCTTGCAATGCGTGGGGCTGGCCACCACAACACCGCATTAATTCTACCGTAGGAGTCGTATCGCCCATGTCGCTCGGTCAGGACCTCGCGCCCCACCTTCCTTTTCTGCGGCGCTATGCCCGCGCTCTCACCGGCAGCCAAAGCCACGGCGACAATTACGTGCGAGCCACGCTGGAGGCGATCGTCGCCGCGCCTGCGGATTTCCCGCGCGATGTCGATCCCCGTCTCGGCCTCTACCGCACCTTCCATGCGATCTGGTCGTCGTCCAACATCGAGGAAGACACCAACGTGGACGCGCATGATGCCGAGGGCATTGCCCAGAAGCGCCTCGCCCGGATCACGCCGCTGTCGCGTCAGGCGCTTCTGCTCACCGCGATGGAAGGCTTTACGCCCGAAGATGCCGGCTATCTGATCGGCGCCACCGCCGAAGAGGTCGACAATCTCGTCGCCGAGGCGATCGCCGAGATCGAGCGCCAGACGCGCGCCGAGGTGCTGATCATCGAGGACGAACCGATCATCGCAATGGACATCGAAACGATCGTCCGCGACCTCGGCCACAATGTCACCGGCGTGGCCGTGACCCGCGACGAGGCGGTCTCGCAGGCGATGGCGCGCCGGCCCGGCCTGGTGCTTGCCGACATCCAGCTCGCCGACGACAGTTCGGGCATCGATGCGGTGAAGGATATCCTGCAGGAATTCCAGGTCCCGGTGATCTTCATCACCGCCTTCCCCGAGCGTCTGCTGACCGGCGAACGGCCGGAGCCGACCTTCCTGATCACCAAGCCTTTCCAGCGTTCCACCGTGAAGGCTGCGATCGCCCAGGCCCTGTTCTTCGACACCGCGACCGTTCCGGCAGCGTAAGCATTTTAGGGAACCGCCGCTGCCAGCGGGCGTTAGCCGCTTACTGAGTTTTAGAAGGAAGCGGCTTCGCCCATGGACGAACGGGAACAGCATATCGGCACGACAGAGGCACGTCAGGGCACCACGCCCCACATGACGCGCTACATCTTGGGTATCTCCCTCGCGCTGGTGGTGATTATTTTCGGTCTTCTGTTGTTGGTCTGGAAGTAAGCTCTTACATTCCCGAAATAATATAGCGGCCGGGCACTCAAGCCCGGCCGCATGCGTCCAATCCACGAATTTCATATTAGGGGCGGCTTGATGGCGGGCGAACAGCCAGCATTGATCGAAGGAGAGGAAGTCCGGGGCGAGCCGGTTCCGCTTCCGGATAACGAGTTCAAGGACCAGCTTGCGCAGGTCATCCCCCATCTGCGCGCGTTCGGCCGCTCCCTCTCGGGCAGCCGCGATCTCGCCGACGATCTCGTTCAGGAAACGCTGCTCAAGGCCTGGGCCGCGCGCAAGCGCTTTCAGGCCGGCACCAACATGCGCGCCTGGACCTTCATCATCCTGCGCAATCTGTTCCTCAGCCAGATGCGCCGCGCGCGCTTCAAGGGCGAATGGGACGAGTTGACGGCCTCCAAGCTGCTCGCCGCTCCGGCCAGTCAGGATCGCCACGTCGAGTTGGGCGACATGCAGCGGGCGCTGATGCACCTGCCGCAGCCGCAACGCGAGGCGCTGATCCTGGTCGGCGCCGGTGGCTTTGCGTACGAGGAAGCGGCCGAGATCTGCGGCTGCGCAGTCGGGACGATCAAGAGCCGGGTGGCGCGCGGCCGCGTGGCGCTCGAAAACCTTCTCGCCGAGGGCAAGCTGCCCTCGCGCCGCGAGCACGTGACTGATACCAACAAGACCGCCCTGCAGACGATCATGGGTGAAGTGGACGAACTGAGCCGCGACCGCGACCCCAGCGGGAAGTGACGGCGGCTCAGTCGAGCTTCGACAGCAGGTCCTCGAACATGTCGAGCGAGCGGGTCTCCCCGTCCATCGCAAACGCCTCGCGCAACGCATTGCCCACACCGGCGTGGACGGTGGGCGGCGCCACCTTCACGAAGCGCCGTTGGGAAGCATTCATCATCGCTTCTTTTCTCGGATTGAGCGTATTCACGCCTCTAGAACGCCTTGAGTTGCGTGGGGTTTCAACTGTTGCACCCCTAGAACGGAACTGATCTAGTTTGTTGCATGCCCGCCACGCAATATAAACCTGAGATTAACGAGGCGATCGCGCGGGCGCGATGCCATTCGCCCTTCCTGAAGCTCCAGCTCGAAACGCAGCCCTCCGTGGCCCAGGCCCTGGCGTCCGGTGACATAGAATCCGCCTTGGATGTCGCGCGCGGCGGGGGCGGCGATACGGCGACGCTTGCGGCGTCGCTGCGGCGCGAGCGGAGCGCGATGGCGCTGGCGCTGGGTATCGGCGATCTCGCCGGCCTGCTGCCGCTCGAGCGGGTCGTCGGCGAACTTTCCGACCTTGCGGACCGGGTGCTGGAGCGGGCGGTGGCTGGGGCGATCGCCCAGCGAACGCCGGATGCGGAGCCCGAGGGGTTCGCTGTCATCGCGCTGGGCAAGCATGGCAGCCGCGAGCTCAATTATTCCTCGGATGTCGATCTGCTCTTTCTGTTCGATCCCGCCGTCCTGCCGCTGAAGCCGCGCGAAGATGCGGGGCAGGGGGCGGTGCGGATCGGCCAGCGGGTGATTGAATTGGTCCAGAAGCGCGACGGCGATGGCTATGCGTTTCGGGTCGATCTGCGGCTGCGGCCCTCGCCGGAGGTGACGCCGATCGCACTGCCGGTCGACGCGGCTATCTCTTATTATGAATCGAGCGCCCTGCCGTGGGAGCGGGCGGCCTTCATCCGCGCCCGCTGCGTCGCCGGCGACCGCCGGCTCGGTCAATATTTCCTGGACGCGATCCACCCGTTCGTCTGGCGCCGCAGCCTCGATTTCGGGGCGATCGGCGAATTGCAGTCGATCACCCGGCGCATCCGAGATCATTATGCCCAGGGCCAGGCGTTCGGGCCCGGCTTCGACCTGAAGCGCGGCCGCGGCGGCATCCGCGAGATCGAGTTTTTCGCCCAGATACACCAGCTCATCCATGGCGGCCGGGCGCCCCAGCTGCGCGCGCCGGCAACGCTCGATGCGCTGGCGGCGCTGGCCGAGGATGGCCGAATCACGCCGGCCGAGGCCGTGTCGCTGTCGGAGGCCTATCGGCTGTTCCGCACGGTCGAGCACCGCCTCCAGATGGTCGACGACAAGCAGACTCACACTTTGCCCGCCGATGCCGCGGCTCTCGACAATGTCGCCCGCCTCCACGGCGCCGAGCGGGGCGAGACGTTGCTCGGCCTGCTCGAACCCCATGTCGCGGAGGTGGCCGCGGTTTATGGCCGGCTGGGTGCGGGCGAGGGGGCGACGCTCCCGCGCGATCCGACGGCGCTCGAGGCGCGGCTGCGCGAGGCGGGCTTCGACGATCCCCCGTCGGCCCGCCTGCGGATCGAGAATTGGCGGACGGGCAAAGCCCGCTCGCTGCGGACGCCGGCCGCGGTCGATGCGTTCGAGGCGATGCTTCCGGCACTGGTCGACGCGTTCGGGCGGGCCCCCGACGGCATGCGCGCGATGAACCGCTTCGACGATGTCGTCACGCGCCTACCGAGCGGGGTCAACTTCTACCGGTTGCTGGAGGCGCGGCCCGGCCTCACCGGCATCCTCGCTAGCGTGCTGAGCTACGCGCCGGCTTTGGCGGACCAACTGGGCCGCCGGCCCGAACTGCTCGACGGCCTGATCGATTCCAGCGCCTTCGAACCAGTCCGTCCGATCGACGCGCTGGCGAAGGATTATGCCCGGTCCGACCGCGCCGACGAGGATTACCAGCTCATGCTCGATCGGGTGCGGCGGCGGGTGAACGAGGCGCGCTTCGCGTCGGGCGTCCAGCTGATCGCCCTCCAGACCGACCCGCTCGAGATCGCCGCCGGCTATGCCCGCATCGCCGAAGCGGCGATCCAGGTCTTTGCTGACGCGGCGATCGCGGAGTTCGAGCGCAGGCACGGCAAGGTGCCGGGATCGGAACTGCTGATCCTCGGTCTCGGTCGGCTGGGTGGCGGCGCGCTCACCCACGCGTCGGACCTCGATCTCATCTACGTCTTCACCGGCACGCACGAGGCGGTGTCGGACGGCGCCAAGCCGCTCGGTGCCACCGATTATTTCAACCGGCTGGCGCCGCGAGTCACCGCCGCGCTCTCGGTCGCCACCGCCGCGGGGCCGCTCTACGACGTCGATACGCGGCTGCGGCCGTCGGGCAAGGACGGCATGATCGCCGTTTCCCTCGCCAGCTTCGCCGAATATCAGCGGACGCGGGCCTGGACGTGGGAACATATGGCGCTGACGCGCGCCCGGCCGGTCTACGGATCCGCGGAAGGGCGGGCAGCGCTCGCGGCGGCCGTCGCGGACGTGCTGGGGCAGGAGCGCGACGCCGCCGGGCTCGTCGCCGACGCCCGCGCGATGCGCGAGGAGATGACGCGACACAAGCCGCCGAGCGGCCCGTTCGACATCAAATTGGGCGAAGGCGGGCTGGTCGACCTGGAATTTGCCGTCCACGTTTTGCAGCTGTGCCACCGCACCGCCTTTCACCCTCGGCTGGACGAAGCGATCGACGCGTTGATCGCGCAAGGCATGCTGCCGGCCGACATCGCCGAGGCGCATCGCCTGCTCACCCGGATGCTGGTGACCTTCCGCCTGGTCGCCCCGCGCTCGGACGAGCCACCACCGGCGACGCGCGAGCTCGTTGCGCGGGCATGCGGCTTCGAGGACTGGGGCGCGCTGCTTGCCGCGCACGACGCGGCGCGGCAGAGGATATCGCAATTGTGGCGCGCGACTGCGTCGACATCGGAGACACAGAATGGTGCATGAAGGCGAGCCGGTTCCGGACGTGAAGCTTGAGGGGCTCGAAGGGCAGCCGGTCAGCCCGGCCGACTTCAAGGGCCAGAAGCTGGTCCTCTATTTCTATCCGAAGGACGACACGTTGGGCTGCACGGCGGAAGCGCAGGCGTTCACCGCGCTGGCCGAGGATTTCGCCCAAGCGGGAACTTGGCTGCTCGGCGTGTCGAAGGATGATGCGAAGAAGCACCGCAAGTTCATCGACAAATATGATCTCAAGGTGCCGCTTGCGACGGACGCCGACGGTTCGGCCTGCGAGGCGTTCGGCACCTGGGTCGAAAAATCGATGTACGGCCGCAAATATATGGGTATCGAGCGCGCCACCTTCCTCATCGACCGGGACGGCGTGGTGAAGCGCGTGTGGCGCAAGGTGAAGGTCCCGGGCCATGCCGAAGAGGTTCTCGCGGCGGCGCGCGAGCTGCCCTGATCCGCAAGCCGGCGCGGCGGTGAAAGACCGGGCGCCGGCTTGACCCTCTTCGTTGCTCCTGCGAAAGGACGGTCCAGCCAACTTGGTGGGGGGCATCCATCAGATGCGTTGGACTGTATGCTCGATCTGGACCTCAATCTCCTCACCAGCCTCTCGGCCCTTCTCCAGACCAAAAGCGTTTCCCAGGCGGCTCGGCGGATGGGCATCAGCCAGCCGGCGATGAGCCGTGCGCTGGCGGAACTCAGGGAGATTTTCGGAGACCCTTTGCTCGTCCGCACGCGCGGCGGCATGCTGCTGACTCGCCGCGCCGAAGAGCTTACTGGACCGTTGGCGGATTGGCTGGACGAGGCGCGGCGGCTGGTGGCGCCGCCCGAAGTCGATCCGGCCACGCTCTCCCGGCGTTTCCGCATACTCGCCTCCGATTATGCCGTGCAGGCTGTGGTGCGGCCTGCCCTGCCGGCGATCATTGCGGCGGCACCCGGTGTCAGCCTCGATGTTCGCCCGCTCGGCGGCGACGCGATTGCGCAACTCGCCGGCGGCGAGGCGGACCTCATGATCAGCGGCCTCGAGCCCGACCGGCGCCTCGTCCACGAGCGCCATCTGTTCAGCGAACCTGTGCTTTGCGTGGCGCGCCGGGACCACCCTCTGGCGCTCAAATCGTCGGTCGGCCCGCTCCGCCTTTCCGACCTGCTGCCCTGGCCGCAGATCAGCGTGTCCGTCACCGACGACGATACCGACCCGCTCAGCCGTATGCTGGGGACGCTCGGCCTGCGCGGCCGCGTGGTCGCGACCACTCCTTATTTCTCGGGCGCCAGCGAGCTGTTGCTGGAGACCGATGCGGTAATGGTGCTGCCGGCCGGGGCCGCCCGCAGCTACGCGCTCGGTGGGCAATTCGCCCTGTTCGACGCCCCGCACGAGCTCGGGCGGTGCGATCAGTGGCTGAGCTGGCATACGCGCAGCCAGCGCGATGGCGCGCTGCAGTGGCTGATCGATGTGGTCGCGGCCCATTGCGCCGAGCATTCAGGCCAAGCCACGATGTCCGTCGCCGCTGAATAACAGATATACTGCCGCCCGGGATTTCCTCGGCTTCAACGCTCTGACATGTGCAGCCCGCTAAAGGGGCAAGAGGTGCAGCTTTCGCGGCTGACGACCGAGCACGCCCCCCCAACCCGAGGGCCTGTCGATGCGTCACCTGCTTGCTGCCACTTGTCTCACCCCCATCATCCTGTTCGCCGCGGCACCAGCCTCGGCGGAGACGGTGATCAGCACGGCCACGACAGCGCCGCTCCGTACATCGACCGCCGCCGGCGGCGCGCGCGACGACGTCCGCGTCGCCACCGCCGGTTCGATCAAGCCGACCTCCGGAACCGCGATCACTCTCGACAGCGCCAACAGCGTCAAGAACGAGGGCACGATCCAGATCACCGACGCCAACGACGCCACCGGCATCCTTGCCGCCGCGGGCGGCTCCGGCACGATCACCAACAGCGGCACGATCACGATCGACGAGACCTATGCGGCGACGGACGCCGACAAGGACGGCGATCTCGACGGACCGTTTGCTCAGGGCGCGCGCCGCTTCGGCATCCGCGTCGCCACCGGCGGTGACTTTACCGGCAGCATCGTCAACAGCGGCACGATCACGATCGAGGGCAATCAGTCGGCCGGCATCGCCGTCTCCGATCGCCTCGTCGGTGGGCTGACCAGCAGCGGCAAGATCGCCGTGCTCGGCGACCAGAGCGTCGGCATCGGCCTGAACGACGTCACTGGTAACGTGAGCCTGACCGGCAGCATCGAAGCGCGCGGGGCAAATGCGGTCGGGGTCGCGGCTGACGGCGACATCGGTGGCGCCTTCGTCGTCCAGGGTGCCGTCAGTGCGAGCGGCTACCGCGTGAACGCGGCGGGAACCGACGTGACCAAGCTCGACGCCGACGATCTGCTCCAGGGCGGGCCGGCCGTCCGCATCGCCGGCAACGTCGCCGGCGGTATCCTGTTCGACGCGCCGCCCCGGAACACGAGCGAGACCGACAAGGACGAGGACAAGGACGGCATCGAGGACGACAAGGAAGGCACCGCCGCCATTTCCTCGTTCGGCGCTGCGCCGGCCGTGCAGATCGGCGCAGCCGGGCGTGACGTGGCGATCGGCGCGGTCGCCGGCACCGCCAATGGCGCCCATGGCATCGTCGTCAACGGCTCGATCGCCGCGGACGGCGTTTACAAGGGCATCAACGCCACCGGCATGGCGATCGGTGGCCTCGGCGGCGCGGTCACCGTCGCCGGCGGCATCACCGTCAACGGCGCGGTCGGGGCCAATTCCAACCAGGGCAATGCCGCGGCCATCCGCATCGGCGATCGCGCCAGCGTCGGCGAGATCAAGATCACCGGCCAGGTCGGCGCACGCGGCGGCGAGGCCGAAGGGTCGACCGTTCACGCCGTGCTGATCGAGCAGGGCGGCAGCGTCGCCACCATCCGCAACGCCGGCCGCATCACGGCCCAGGTGGCGGGCGCCAAGGGCGTGGCGGGCGCGATCGTCGACCGTGCCGGTACCGTGACGCTCGTCGAGAATAGCGGGATCATCACAGCCACCGGCGTCGGCGCGGGCAACAGCGTCGCCGTCGATCTGCGCGCCAACACCGCCGGCGCCACCATTCGCCAGCCGGTCGCGGCCGCCAATGTCGCCGCCCCGGCCATCACCGGCGACGTCTGGTTCGGCTCGGGCGACGATCTGTTCGACCTCGCCGACGGGACGATGACCGGCACGACCCGCTTCGGCGCTGGCGCGAACCGGCTCACCCTTTCCGGCGACGCAGCCTATGCGGGTGAGGTGGTGTTCGGTGCGGGCGCAGACACGATGGCGCTGGCCGGCACCGCCAAGCATGTCGGCAATGTCGATTTCGGCGGCGGCGCGGACAGCCTGACGCTCGCCGGCACGTCGGTGTTCACGGGGGCGCTCGCCAATAGCGCGGGCCTCGCGGTCAATGTCGCCGGCGGCACGCTCGACCTCACCAACAAGGGCGCGGTCGCTTTGTCGTCGCTGACGCTTGCGCAAGGTTCGTCGCTGACCGTCAGCATCGACAGCGCGGCCGGCACCAACACGCTTTACGACGTGGCTGGCGCGGCCAGCTTCGCGCAGGACACCAAGGTCAATCTGCGCCTGAGCAGCGTCGCGGGGAGCGAGGGGGATTATGTCATCGTCCGCGCCGGCACGCTGACCGGCGGCACCAATCTCACCACGGCCGGCGCGTCGCTGCCCTTCCTCTATGCAAGCACGCTCTCCTCCGACCACGCGGCGGGCGAGATTTCGCTGCGGATCCGTCGCAAGACGGCGACCGAACTCGGTCTCACGCGCTCGCAGGCGAGCGCTTATGGCGCCGTGTTCGAGCAGCTCGACGCTGACGCCCAAATGGCGGCCAGCTTCCTGGCGGTACAGGACGGTGAATCCTTCCGCTCGCAGCTCCAGCAATTGCTGCCCGAGCATGCCGGCGGCACGTTCGAGACGGTGACCCAGGCGTCGCGCGCCACTGCGCGCTTCCTCGCCGATCCGCGCTCGCCTTTGTTCGATATGGGCGGCTGGGGCTTCTTCCTGCAGCAGGTCGCCTGGGGTTCGAGCAAGAGTCTTGGTGATACCGCATCCTACGACGTGACCGGCTGGGGCGCGTCGGCCGGTGCCGAGCTTACGGGGAGCCCGATCGGCAATTTCGGCGTGTCGCTCGCCTACCTGCTCGGCAAGGATGCCGACGGCGGCAACGACAATGAGGTCTCGACCAATCAGTATGAGGTCGCGGCATACTGGCGGAACAATTGGGACGCGCTGCAAGCCTTCGCCCGCGTGTCGGGCGCCTACATCCAGTTCGACGGGGCCCGTAGCTTCCGCGGCACGACCGGGACGCAGAACGTCACGCGCGAGACACGCGGCGATTGGAACGGTACTCTGTTCTCGGCCGCGGCCGGCGTCTCCTACGAAGCGCAGTTCGGCCGCCTCAGCCTGCGTCCGGCCGTGTCGGTCGATTATTACCGGCTGAAGGAAGACGGCTATGCCGAAACCGGCGGCGGCGCCGCGTTCGACCTGATCGTCGACGAGCGCACTGGCGACGAGGCGGCAGCCAATGCCAGCGTCACGCTGGGCTACGATCTTCTCGGCGGCAAGAAGAGCGAGAGCTTCTTCCGCTTCGAGGTCGAAGGTGGCCGGCGCGAGCTGATCGGCGGCTCGCTCGGCGCGACGACGGCCCGCTTCGAAGGCGGTGATGCGTTCACGCTCGCTTCGGTCGAGCGGACGAGCGGCTGGCTTGGTCGGTTGCGCGTGCTCGGCGGCAATGGCGATTTCCTGGTCGGCGCCGAACTGAGCGGCGAAGAGCAGCAGAGCCGCGCCGCCATCGCCGGTCGCGTGACGCTGCAATTCGGCTTCTAAGCCGTCTGGCTCCCCCGCGGTTACGCGGGGGAGATGCCGCTTGAAGGCGCTCGGGCTTTGTCCTTAACATGCGCCCGATGGCAACGATCGCATCCGGGCCCGTGGGCACCGTCGCCGAAGCGCTCAAGCTCGGCGCCAAGCTGCTCGGCCCCGATCCCAAGGCGGCGGCGCTACAGGCCCGCGAGATCCTGCGGGTGGATCCGGTCAGTGCCGACGCTTGGCGGCTGCTCGGCACGGCGCTGCGGCGGACCGGCGAGCACGAGGAAGCCGAGCGCGCGGAGATGGAGGCGATCTCGGCTTCGGTCCACGATCCGCAATTGATGGTTGCGGCGCAGGCCCTGGTCGATAATCGGCTAGCCGAGGCCGAACAGGCGCTGCGGCCGCGGCTTAAGGCCAAGCCGACCGATGTCGCCGCGATCCGGATGATGGCCGAGCTGGCGGCGCGGCTGGGGCGGCTGACGGATGCCGAAAACCTGCTACGCCGCGCGCTCGAACTGGCGCCGGGCTTCGGCGCCGCGCGGTCCCAGCTCGCAACCGTGTTGTACCGCCAGAACCGGCCCGCCGACGCAGTGGCGATGCTCGACGATTTGCTCGCGCGCGATCCCGAAAACGTGATGCACCAGAATCTGAAGGCGGCCGCTTTGGGCCGGCTCGGCGGCTATGACGAGGCGATCGCGCTGTATGAGGCCGTGCTCGCGCGCTTCCCCGACCAGCCCAAGGTTTGGATGAGCTACGGTCACGTCCTCAAGACGGTCGGACGGCAGCCCGACAGCGTCGCCGCCTATCGCCGCGCGATCGCGCTGGCACCGACGCTGGGGGAGGTTTGGTGGAGCCTCGCCAATCTGAAGACGGTGCGCTTCGATGCCGCCGATATCGCCGCCATGTCCGGCGCGCTCGAGCGGTCGGACCTTGGCGAGGACGACCGCTTCCACCTCCATTTCGCTTTGGGGAAGGCGTGGGAAGATGCTGGCGAGCCGGAGCGATCCTTCGATCACTATGCGCAGGGCAACCGCCTGCGCCGGGCGATGATTGATTACGATCCGGAGACGGTGACGGACGCGGTCGAGCGTTGCGAGCGGCTGTTCACGCCGGCTTTCTTCGCCGCCCGCGCTGGCCATGGCGCGGCGGCGCCCGATCCGATCTTCATCCTTGGCATGCCGCGCGCGGGATCGACCTTGATTGAGCAGATCCTGGCGAGCCATCCGCTCGTGGAGGGTACCATGGAATTGCCCGACATCGGCGCGATGGCGAAGCGGCTCGGCGGACGGCGGACCAGGCACGAACCGAGCCTGTATCCCGAATGCCTGGTGGAGCTGGATGCGGCGGCATGCGCTGAACTCGGCGCCGAATATCTCGAGCGCACGCGCGTTCAGCGCAAGACTGAGCGGCCCTTCTTCATCGACAAGATGCCTAACAACTGGGCGCATGTTGGCTTCATCCACCTGATCCTGCCCAAGGCGAAGATCATCGATGCGCGGCGGCATCCGCTCGCCTGCTGCTTCTCCAACCTCAAGCAGCATTTCGCGCGCGGCCAGGGCTTCAGCTACGACCAGGCCGAGCTCGGCCGTTACTATGCCGATTACGTCCGGCTGCTCCGCCATTTCGACGCGGTCCTGCCCGGTCGCGTCCATCGCGTTATCCACGAGGCCTTGGTCGATGATCCCGAGCGCGACGTGCGACGCCTGCTCGATCATCTCGGCCTGCCGTTCGATCCGGCCTGCCTCCGCTTCCACGAGAATGAGCGGGCGGTGCGCACGGCGAGTTCGGAGCAGGTCCGCCGGCCGATCAACCGCGACGGCATGGATCAGTGGAAGCCGTTCGGAGCGTGGCTCGGCCCGATGAAAAACGCGCTCGGCGAAGTGCTGGATCTCTACCCACAAGTCCCGCACTCAGCAGGCGGCCGTGGCAATTAGACAACAGTCCAATCGTCAAACCGGCCGTCACTGATACGCTTGTACAATAGCATTTGACGTCGTTTCGAAACCGGCACAGTCTCGACTCTCCAGGCTTTCCTGAGGGGGAGGTGCATGCGGATGTCGTCTGTCGAATCTGGTCGAAACACGTTGCGCGCCTTGGGGCTGGCGCTGTTCGCCTCCACCATCTTGTGCACCACCGGAACGGCGTTCGCGCAGGGGCAGGCGCCCGGCGCTGGCAACCAGGCCGATGCCGGCCCGGCCCGCACCGAAAATACCGATAGCGACATCATCGTCACCGCGCAGAAGCGCGAGGAGAGCCTGCAGGACGTGCCGATCGCGATCACCGCAATCGGCACAGAGCGGCTCGACGAGCTGCAGGTCACCGATTTCGACGATTACGCCCGCTACGTGCCGAGCGTCTCCTATCAGACCGCGGGCCCGGGCTTCTCCAACGTCTATTTCCGCGGCGTCGCCAGCGGCGAGAATGCGAACCATTCGACCTCGCTTCCCAGCGTCGGCACCTATCTCGACGAGCAGCCGCTCACGACCATTACCGGCGCGCTCGACATCCACGTGTTCGACATCGCCCGGGTCGAGGCGCTGGCCGGACCGCAGGGCACGCTCTACGGCGCCTCGAGCCAGGCCGGCACGATCCGCATCATCACCAACAAACCCGACACGAGCGGCTTCTACGGCGAGGCCAATGCCGAGGTGAACTCGGTCGCGCACGGCGATATCGGCTATATTGGCGAGGCGTTCGTCAACGTGCCGATCTCCAGCAACGTCGCGGCGCGCGTCGTCGGCTGGTACAAGAAAGATGCCGGCTATATCGACAACATCCCCGGCACATTGGTCTTCCCGAGCCTGGAAGCCGAGCAGGGGACGGCTGCGGCGACCTTCACCAACGCTGCCTTGGTCGAGGACGACTATAACGACGTCGAGACTTATGGCGGCCGCGCCGCGCTGAAGATCGACCTCGACGACAATTGGACGATCCTGCCTCAGATCATGGGCCAGAAGCAGGTCAGCCACGGTTCCTTTGCGCAGGAATCCGGCCTCGACAAGCTCCAGGTCCAGCAGTTCAATCCGGAACGCTCGAACGACCGCTGGGTCCAGGGCGCGCTGACCATCGAGGGCAAGATCGGCAGCTTCGACATGACCTATGCCGGCGCCTATCTCAATCGCAAGGTCGACGGCGACACCGATTATGTCGACTATGCCTATTTCTACGACGCATTATCCGGCTACGGCGCTTATTTCTACGACAATGCCGGCGACCTGGTGAACCCGAACCAATATATCCAGTTCGCGGACCGCTATACCAAGCAGAGTCACGAACTGCGCTTCTCGTCGCCGTCGGACCTGCCGGTGCGATTGATCACCGGACTGTTCTACCAGCGTCAGAAGCACAATATCGAACAAAACTACATCATCGACAATATTGCCGACGCGATCACGGTGCCGGGCACCGAGAGTAATATCTGGCTGACCAAGCAGATCCGCGTCGATCGCGATTATGCTCTGTTCGGCGAGATCACGGCGGACATGACGAGCAAGCTCAGTCTCACCCTCGGCGCGCGCGTCTACAAATATAAGAACTCGCTGGTCGGCTTCTTCGGCTATAGCGACGGCTTCAGCAGCCGCACCGGCGTCGCCGCCTGTTTCCGCGATGCGAGCGGGAATTTCCTCCCGCCGCAAGTGGCCGGCTCACCTTGCACCAACCTCGACAAGACGACGTCGGACACGGATTTCATCCACCGCATCAACCTCACCTACAAGGTCACCGACGACGCGCTCGTCTACGGCACCGTTTCGCGCGGCTTCCGTCCCGGCGGCATCAACCGGCGCGGCACACTGCCGCCCTACGGCGCCGATTTCATCGACAATTACGAAATCGGCATGAAAACGAGCTGGTGGGACAATCGCATCCGGCTCAACGCCGCCGTCTATCAGCTCGACTGGACCGACATCCAATTGTCGTTCCTCGGCGAGAACGGCCTTTCGGAGGTGCGCAATGCGGGCAATGCGCGCATCCGCGGCGCCGAGTTCGACCTCTATATCCGGCCCGCGCGGGGCCTCAGCATCAGCGCCGGCGCGGCCTATAACGACGCCAAGATCACCGAGGATTTCTGCAAGATCGCCAACAAGCAGTTCGATTGCACGCAGAATGCCGACCTCGACGGCAACGGCGTGATCGACATCGATCCCGATCCCGCCGTCTTTACCGACGAGGAGAACGAGCTTCTCGCACCGGCCGGCACGCGGCTGCCAACGACGTCGAAGTTCAAGGCCAATATCCTGGCGCGCTACGAATTTCCGGTGGGCAGCGGCGGCCTCCAGGGCCATGTCCAGGGCGGCCTCGTCCACGAGGGTCGGCGCCTCAGCGACCTTCGCCTGCTCGAGCGCGCGATCATCGGCGACCTCAAATCCTACAATACGGTCGACATGAGCGCGGGCATCACGAACAACGTCTGGACCGCCACGCTGTTCGTGCGGAACCTGTTTGACGTGAACGGCGCCGTGGGCAATGGCATCCAGTGCGTCGAGACCGTGTGTGGCGACCCGGACGGCGTCACCGCCATCGGACCGAAGATTTACACCTATGTCACCCAACCCCGCACGATCGGACTCAAAGTCGGCACAAAGTTCTGATCGTGTGAACCAAGGCGAGGGCGGGGCGGGGCCGTCCCGCCGCGTGCTCGGCTTCTGGATGTGCCTGGCGCTGTGCGTCGGCAACATGATCGGCTCGGGCGTGTTCCTGCTGCCGGCAAGCTTGGCGGCGTTCGGCTGGAACGGCGTGTTCGGCTGGCTTGTGACGATCGGCGGCGCCCTCTGCCTTGCCTATGTCTTCGCCAATCTGTCGCGATCCTTCCCGCGCGCGGGCGGCCCCTATGTCTATTCGCGCGAGGCGTTCGGGCCGCTGACCGGCTTCCTGGTGGCGTGGAGCTACTGGATCTCGCTGTGGGTCGGCAACGTCGCCATCGCGACCGGCGTAATCGCGCCGCTCAGCACATTGGTGCCAGGCATCGGGACCCACTCGGTGGCTCTCACGTGCGCGATGGTGTGGCTGCTGATCGCGATCAACTGCTACGGCGCGCAGGCGGCCGGGCGGGTCCAGCTCGTCACCACCATCCTCAAATTCCTGCCGCTGGCCGCGGTGCTGGTGCTGGCCGTCTTCGTCATCGCCGGGGATGGCGGAGCCTCGCTCCCGCCGCTGCGCGCCGAGGATGTCAGCCTGACCGGGGCAACCGGCATCTCCGCCGCCGCGGCGCTGACCTTATGGGCATTCCTCGGTCTCGAATCGGCGACCGTGCCGGCCGAGAAGGTCGAGGATCCCGGCCGCACGATCGGCCGCGCCACGCTGGTCGGGACCGCGCTTACGGGGCTCATCTATCTGTTCGTCTGCTCGTCGGTGGCATTGCTGCTGCCGCCCGCCGTGGCGTCGGTCTCCGGCGCCCCTCTCGCCGACTTCATTTCGGCCCACTGGGGCGCGGGCGCGGGCACCGCGATCGCCCTGTTCGCCGCGATCAGCGCGTTCGGCGCGCTCAACGGCTGGATCCTGCTCCAGGGCGAGATGCCTTGGGCGATGGCGGAAGGCGGCGTCTTCCCGCGCTGGCTGGCCAAGACGTCGCGGCGCGGGACGCCGGTGCGCGCTCATCTCGTCTCCGGCGCCTTGCTGACTATCGTGCTGCTGATCAACTACACCCGCTCGATGGCGGACCTGTTCAAGTTCATCATCCTGCTCGCCACCACCGCCTCTTTGGTCCCCTATCTGTTCGTGTCGCTGGCGGCGCTGCGGTTGCGCGCAACCGGGCGGATGAAGGCGGCCTCGATCCTGCCGCTGATCGCGCTTCTCGGGGCGATCTACGCCTTGTGGGCGATCTGGGGTGCGGGACTGGAGGCGGTGGGCTGGTGGTTCGTGCTGCTCGCGATCGGCGTGCCGATCTATTATTTCACACGCCGCTCACCCGCGACGGACCAGCCGGCCGAGGAAGCTGCGGTCGGCTAGGATCTCGCGCGCGGCATTGTGGCCGGGCGCACCGGTGACGCCGCCGCCGGGATGGGTGCCGGCACCGCACATGTAGAGGCCCTTCACCGGCCCGCGATACGCGCCGTGGCCGAGCACGGGCCGCGCCGACCAGAGCTGGTCGAGCGTCATGTTGCCGTGCATGATGTCGCCCCCGACGAGGCCGAACTTGCGCTCGAGGTCGAGCGGCGAAAGGATCATGCGGCCGAGCACCGACGCCTTGAAGCCCGGCGCATGGGCCTCGACCGTGTCGAGGATCGTGTCGGCCGCCGCGTCGCGGTGCGTGTCCCAGTCCAGTTCGGGATCGAATTGCTGGCAGAACAGGCTGGCGACATGCTGGCCCGGCGGGGCGAGACTGTCGTCGATCGTCGACGGGATCAGCATCTCGACGATCGGCTTCTTCGACCAGCCGTGCCGCTTCGCGTCGACGAAAGCCTCGTCCATATAATCGAGGGTCGGCGCGATGATGATGCCGGACTGGTGGTGCTCGCCAGGCTCGGGAAGCGCGCTGAAGCGCGGCAGTTCCGACAGAGCGACGTTCATCCGGAAGGTGCCCGATCCCGCCTTGAACGCCTTGATCCGGCGGGTGAAGTCGGGGCCGAGATCGGCCGGGTCCATCATCCGCTCGTAGAGCAATTTGGGGCCGACATTGGCGATCACGGTGTCGGAAACGATCTCCTCGCCGCTCTCCAGCCGGACGCCCGCCGCCTTGCCGCCGTCGACCAGCACGCGGGAAACCGGCGCGTCGAGGCTGATCTCGACGCCGGCGGCCTCACATACCCGCGCCATTGCCTGAGTGATCGCGCCCATGCCGCCGACGCTGTGGCCCCACGCGCCCTTCTTGCCGTTCACTTCGCCGAAGACGTGGTGGAGGAGGACATAGGCCGATCCGGGCGTGTCTGGGCTGGCATAATTGCCGACCACGGCGTCGAAGCCGAACGCGGCCTTCACCGCCTCGCTTTCGAACCAGCTGTCGAGGAAGGTGCGCGCGCTTTTCACGAACAGGTCGAGCACGTCGCGCTGCTGCTCGAGCGGCATTTTCGCGAGGCGCCGCCCCTGGCGCGCGCCGTCGATCAGGGTCTTGAGGCCGTCGCCGATATTGGGCGGGCTCTGCAGGGCAAGGTCGCGCAGAACCTCGGCGACATTCTCGAGCGCGTCGTAATAAGCCGGCAGCGCCTCCGCGTCGCGCGCGGAGAAGCGGCGGAACTCGGCCTGGGTCCGCTCCAGACCGCCGCCGAGCTTCAGATAGCCGCCATCCTCCTGCGGCAGGAAGTTGGAGATCGGCCGCTCGATGACCTTGTAGCCTTGGTCGACGAGCTTCATGTCTCGGATGACCTTGGGCTGCAGCAGGCTGACCGTGTAGCTCGCGACCGAATTGCGAAAGCCGGGGTGGAATTCCTCGGTGACCGCCGCGCCGCCGACGACCCCGCGCCGCTCGACGATGCGGACCTTGAGCCCCGCGCGGGCGAGATAGAAGGCGCAGACGAGGCCGTTATGGCCCGCGCCGATGATGATCGCGTCGTACTTCCTGGTCATTCTTGTTCCTCGTCATTCCCGCGAAAGCGGAAAGCCCGCTTCTTGCCCGCCGCTGCCAAAGGAAGCGGCATCCCCGCCTGTGCGTGGGGACGGTTAGGTCACGGAGCTCATTGCGGGGCGCGTGCTCCAGCCGGGAGCAGGGGGGTGGTGGAGGCGGGATTCGGGGATCAGGCCGCGCAGCTTCCGGCAGAAGCTCTTCAGGCACACCTCCTGGTCGCTGAGCGGTCCGACCGTGAAGCTTTCCGAGTTCATGCCGGCCTGGACGCGGGCGATCAGGACGCTGTCCTCCGCGTTGACCTGGCGATTGATCCGCCAGTTCAGGTAGCGCGCCGCCTTCATCTCGCGGCGATCGTCGGACAGCGCGTAGCTGATCTCGCGGATCATGGTCTCGGTCGGCGAGATCGGCAGGAACTGCATGAAATCGACCTGGTCCGGATAGATGTCGAAGGCGACGTTCGGCCAGAGCTTGAAATAGAGCCACAGGCGCTGGGCCTCTTCGGGCAGGTGCGGGACGGGCGGCAGCAACTTCTGATAGGCCCGCTCCGAGAGATTGGCCGAGGGGCGATCGACCAACGCGCCCCACATGCGGTCGACATTTTCCTCGGCCTCGACGCCGTAGCCCCGGCCGAACAAGCGGGTGAGACCGGGATGGGCAATCGGGATGTGAAGCCCGTCCGAATAATTGTCGGCGACGTTCTTCCAGTTGACCGGGCGCGGCCGCATCGTCACGCGGCCAAGCGCCTGCATCTCTTCGAAGCGATAGGGGGCGATGCGCTCCTCATAGGGCGCCATCATCTCCGCTACGGCCGGCCCGCCGCTCTTCAGCCGGACGAAGATGAAGCCGCGCCACACCTCCATCTCCACCGGGGCGAGGCCGTGGTCGGCCATGTCGAAATCCGGATAGTCGCTCTTGCCGGGGACGCCTGCGAGGCGGCCGTCCAGCTCGTAGGTCCAGGCATGATAGGGGCAGACCAGCTTCTTGGCGCAGCCGGAGGAGCCGTCGACGATCCGCGATCCGCGGTGGCGGCAGACATTGGTGAAGGCGCGGACGATCTCGTCCTTGCCCCGGACGACGATGATGCTCTCGCCGAGGAACTCGAGCGTGTGCCAGTCGCCGCTTTTCGGGACGTCGTTCAAATGGCAGACCACCTGCCAACTCGGTTTCATCACCCGCTCCATCTCGACGCGATGGAATTCAGGATCGCGATAGATCCACGCAGGCAGGCTCCAGCCTTCGTGCGGGTCGATATTGCTGCCATGGGCACGGAACGGGGACTCGGACATGGCTGCACTCCAAAGCTGTTATACAATCGTATAATAGTTGTGCGGGGGTGGCAATGTCGTTCGTTCCGGGGCAGCAAAGACGAATGAACAGAGTGGTTTCCCGCGAACCGGCCGATATCCGGCGGCAATCGCTCATCGATGCGACTGCCGCTTGCCTTGCGGAGCGCGGCGCATCGGGCACATCGGTGCGGGCGATCTGCGACAAAGCGGGCGTGTCGCCAGGGCTGCTCCGCCACTATTTCGACGGCATCGATGCGCTGATTGCGGAGACGTACCGCGACGTGGTGGCCCGCGTCTCCGCCACGCTTGATGCTGCCGCCGCGCAGGCCGGCGACGACCCCCATGCGCGGCTGGTGGCGTTCGTCACCGCCTCGTTCCGCCCGCCGATCGCGGACCCGCGCTTGCTGGCGACGTGGCTCGCTTTCTGGAGCCTGGTGAAGACCGACGACGCGGTCGCAGCGATCCACAGCGAGACCTATGGCGACTATCGTCGCCAGCTCGAAGGGCTGCTTGCCGACTACGGCCTTTCGGCGGCCGAGGCGGGACCGGTCGCCATCGCGCTGACGGCTCTGGTCGACGGTCTGTGGCTCGAGCTTTCGCTCGATCCATCGACTTTCTTGGCCGATCAGGCCTCGCTCATGGTCACCCGCTGGCTCGACACTCTGCTCGAGCGCCCGCGTTTCGCTTGAGCCTCAGCGGCCGAGATCGGTCAGCAGCGAGCGCCAATGGTCGAGCGCCGGCGCGATGCTGGCCACAGGCACGCGTTCGTCCAATCCGTGAGCCAGCATGTCGGTCGGCTTCATGAACAGGCCGGAGACGCCGTAGCTGGGGATGCCGAGCGCGCGGAAGTGGAGGCTGTCGGTCGCGCCCGCTTCCATCGTCGGGATGATCGGCAGGCCGGGCGCGCGGGCGTGCACCGCCTTGTCGACCGCCTTCATCACGTCCTCGCGGAGCGGCGAGGCGTCGCTGTAATTGACCTCGCCCTTGGTCGTGATCTTCGCATCGGGGTCGGCGATGATTTCGGCCAGCTTGGCCTGCACCGCGTCCGGCTTCACGCCGGGGAAGATGCGGCAGTTGATGTTGGCGGTTGCGCGCTGCGGCAGCGCATTCTCGGCGTGGCCGGCATTGACCATCGTGGCAACGCAGGTGGTGCGGACCTGGCCGATATATTCCGGGTCCTGCGCGATGCGGTCGGCGGCTGCGGTGTCGGCCGGATCGGCGGCGAAGCGCGCCATCGCAGCTCCCATCTCGCCGCCGACCAGCTTGCTCTGCGCCTTGAGCGAGGCGCGGGTGATGGGGCTCGCCTGCGGCGGGAACTTGTAGCTGCCGACGCGGTCGAGCGCCTTGGCGAGCCTGTAGATCGCGTTGTTCTTGCCGGGGCGGCTCGAATGGCCGCCGGGATCGGTGAACTCGACGACGAAGTCGGCATAGGTCTTCTCGGCCGCCTGCAGGCTGTAATAAAGCGGCTTGCCGTCCTCGCCGAGCGCGCCGCCGCCGCCGTCGCCGTTCAGCACCAGCTCGGCATTCTTGAAACGTTGCGCGAGGAGCTGGGTCGTCGCCATCTCGGTTTCCTCGTCGCCGGTGAAGGTGAGGATGATGTCGCGGCCGGGGCGAAAGCCTTCGCGCTTCAGCTGGGCGATCGTGGCGATGATCATCGCCACGTCGAACTTGTTGTCGGTCGCGCCGCGGCCGAAAATATAGCCATTCTCCTCGACCGCAGTGAACGGGTCGCGCTTCCAGTCCGCCGCCTTCGCTTCCACCACGTCCATATGGACGAGCAGAAGGATTGGCTTCTTAGAGGCGTCGGTGCCGCGGTAGCGCGCGGTCAAGGTCGCGGTGTCGCCGACGGGCGTGACCTCGATGTCGCCGGCCGGGAATCCGGCGTCCTTGAGGACCGAGGCGAGATAGTCGGCATAGGCCTTGGTCTGGCCTTGGCCCTTGACGGTGCGGAAGCCGATCGAGCGCTTCAATATGTCCTTGGCCTGGTCGGTCAAAGCGGCGGGCGCCGACAAAGCGGGGGAGGCGATGGCAGCGGCCAGGACGAACAAGGCAACAGATCCGAAACGGCGTGTACGCATGGCGAATTTCCTCCCGCTTGACACTGCACTGTCTGCAATCGATCCCTTCGGGACGCAATGACACTTCTTCGGCTCATCACCTGCGGTTCCGTCGATGACGGCAAGTCGACCCTGATCGGGCGGCTGCTGCACGAATGCGGCGCAGTGCGCGACGACGAGGTGGCGGGCCTGCGCACCAAGGCGAACGAGGTGGACTACGCCTTGCTGTTCGACGGGCTCGAGGCCGAGCGCGAGCAGGGGATCACGATCGACGTCGCCTATCGCCGGTTTGAGACCGCCCGGCGCCGCTTCCTGCTGATCGATGCGCCGGGGCACGAACAATATACCCGCAACATGGCGACGGGTGCCTCGCGCGCCGACCTCGCGATCGTGCTGGTCGACGCGCGCAAGGGGGTGCTGACGCAGACGCGGCGACACGCCCATGTCGCGCGGCTGCTCGGCGTTCGCCGCTTCGTGATCGCGGTCAACAAGATGGACCTGGTCGGCTGGAACGAGGCGCGGTTCGCCGCGATCCGAGCCGACTTCGAAGAGTTTGCCGGGCGGGTGGACATCGATAACCCGCTCTTCATCCCGATCTCCGCGCTGCACGCGGACAATCTTGTCGCGCCGTCGCCGGCCGCGCCCTGGTATGACGGGCCGCCTTTGCTCCGCCATCTCGAAGAAGCTGAGCTCGACGACGGCGGGGAGCGGGCCTTCCGCATGCCCGTTCAACTCGTCACCCGCGTCGGGCCGGAGAGCCGCGGCTATGCCGGCACGCTGGTCAGCGGCAGCGTGCGTCCGGGCGACCGGCTGTGCGTGCTGCCGTCGGGGCGCAAGGTCACGGTCGACCGGATCGTGACAATGGACGGCGATCTTGCGCAAGCGGTGGCGGGGCAGTCGGTCACGCTGAGCTTCGACGACCATGTCGATTGCTCGCGCGGCGACGTGCTGTGCGCGGAGGCCGATCCGCCCAAGGTCGCCGACCAGTTCGAGGCGACCCTGATCTGGATGGGCGAGGAGCCGCTGCTGCCCGGGCGCCAATATGTGCTGAAGCTCGCGACCCAGAGCGTGCTCGCCACGGTTCAGGCGCCCAAATATCGGATCAACGCCGACACGCAGGAGCAGCTGGCCGCCAAGGTGCTCGAGCTCAACGACATCGGCGTCGCCAATCTCTGGACGGCGCGACCGATCGTGTTCGAGCCCTACGAGACGAGCCGCGATCTCGGCGGCTTCATCCTGATCGACCGCCTGACCAACGCGACCGTCGCCGCCGGCCTGATCCATCACGCGCTACGCCGTTCGGTCAACGTCCACGAGCAGGTCCTCGACGTGACGCCGGCGAGCCGGGCCGCGATCAAGGGGCAGATGCCGAAACTGCTCTGGTTCACCGGCCTCAGCGGCGCGGGCAAATCGACCATCGCCAATCTCGTCGAGCAGAAGCTGCACGTGCGCGGCCGCCACACCTTCCTGCTCGACGGCGACAATCTCAGGCGCGGGCTCAACAAGGATCTGGGCTTCACCGACGCCGACCGGATCGAGAATATCCGCCGCGCCGGCGAGAGCGCGCGGCTGATGCTCGACGCGGGCCTGATCGTGCTGTGCGCTTTCATCAGTCCGTTTCGTGCCGAGCGGCGCATGGTGCGCGAGATGGTGCCGGCAGGCGACTTCATCGAGATCTTCGTCGACACGCCTTTGGCCGAGGCCGAGCGCCGCGACGTCAAGGGCCTCTACAAGAAGGCGCGCGCCGGCCGGCTCGCCAATTTCACCGGAATCGACTCGCCCTACGAGGCGCCCGAACGGCCCGAGTTGCGGATCGATACCGCGAAGCTCAGCGCCGAAGAGGCGGCGGAACTGATCGTCGCCTATCTGGAAACATGAGGATCATCGCTCAAGCAGCGCACGGCGCGTTTGACGACTTTCGATAATCGGATTATCGTTTATCGATATTGAGAGTCGTTGGAGGCACGCGATGTCCCGATCCTATTCCGCCGCCCTGCCGGTCGCTTACGTGCTGCTGCGCATTCTGATTCTCCTCAACTGGCTGATGGGCGCCGCCATCCTCGCCCTGCTGGTCGTGATGCCCAACGAGCAGTGGATCATGGCCGCCTTCAAGCTGACGCCTTCGCCCGACGCCGACCGGCTGATCATGGGGTTGCGCGTGGTGGCGGTGATCGGCCTGGTCACCATCCCGCTCAATTACGGGATATTGAAGCGGCTGGTCGCGATGGCGGAGTCGGTGCGCGCGGGCAATCCGTTCGTCGCAGCCAACGCCTATCGGCTGCACGCGATCGGATGGATCATGGTCGCGCTGCAGCTCCTCAGCATCATCATCGGCGCGATCGGCAAGGCCGTGTCCTCTCCGGCGCACCCGGTCCATCTCGACGCCGGCTTCTCGCTGAGCGGCTGGCTTGCCGTCCTGCTCACTTTCGTGCTGGCGCGGGTGTTTGCCGAAGGCACGGTGATGCGCGAAGACCTCGAAGCGACGGTGTGACGTGGCGATCGCCGTCAAACTCGACGACCTGCTCTACGAACGGCGCATGACGCTGACCGAACTAGCGGATCGCGTCGGCATCACCATCGTCAACCTTTCTATCCTGAAGACCGGCAAGGCGCGCGCCATACGCTTCTCGACGCTCGAGGCCATCTGCGCGGCGCTCGATTGCCAACCCGGCGACATACTGGAATTCGTGCCCGGCGACGGGGAGCCGACAAGCGACGATTAGGGCTGTTACGGCTATTGCATAAATATGCAGGAATATGCATATGGCCGCACATGACGATCAAGACCGCCATTTTCGGAGCCTCGGGATATGTAGGCGGGGAGCTGCTTCGGCTCTGCGCAGGCCATGCCGAAATCACGCCCGTGCGGCTGTTCGCCGACAGCCAGGCCGGCGCCGCTCTTGAAGACGTGCACCCCCATCTCGCGCTCGCTTATCCCGGCGCGCGCTTCGAACGCTTCGAGGAAAGCGCGCTAGACGGAATCGACCTCGTCTTCGCCGCGCTCCCGCATGGTCAGTCGCAGACGCTGGCTGCGGCGATCCTCGGCCGCGGCATTGCCTTCGTCGATCTCGGCGCGGACTTCCGGCTGCGCGATCCGGACGCCTATGCGCAATGGTATGGCGAGCCGCATGCGGCGCCTGAACTGCTCGACCGCTTCGTTTACGGCATCCCCGAATTCCACCGCGAGGCGATCAGGGGCGCACGCGCCGTGGCCGCCGCCGGCTGCTATCCAACCGCGACGATCCTCGCCCTGAAGCCGCTGGTCGATGCCGGCCTGATCGATCCGGCGAGCATCGTCGTCGATGCCACCTCCGGCGTCAGCGGCGCCGGCAAGGGGCTGAAGGACAGCACCCATTTCAACACGGTCTCGGAATCGCTCTCGGCCTATGGGCTGGTGTCGCACCGCCACACCGCCGAGATGGAGGCGAGCCTGGGCGCGACTCTGTTGTTCACGCCGCATCTGGCGCCGATGAACCGCGGCATCCTCGCCACCTGCTATGGCGTCGCCACCGGCCCGATGGACGAGCAGGCCCCCCTCGAGGCGCTGCGCGCAGCTTATGCGGACGAGCCGTTCGTCCACGTCACGGACCGGCCGCCCGCAACCAAATGGACTTTGGCGTCCAATGCGGTGCAGGTCACCGCCCGCTACGATCCGCGCACCGGGCGCGTGCTCGCTATTTCCGCGCTCGACAATCTGGTTAAGGGCGCTGCCGGCCAGATGATCCAGTGCGCCAACCTGATGCTCGGCCTCGAAGAAGGCCAGGGTCTCTCAATCTGTGGAGTCTATCCGTGAGCGTTACCGCTGCCGAAGGTTTTGTCGCATCGGGCTGCCATGCGGGCGTCAAGAGGCGCCGCTACGACATGGCGATGATCGCGACCGACGACCGCCAGCCGGTGACGGCCGTCGCGGTCTTCACACAGAACAAGTTCTTCGCGCCGCCCGTCGGCGTGTCGCGCCAGCGGCTGGCCGATAATGGCGGCCGCGCGGCGGCGATCATCGTCAATTCCGGCAACGCCAATGCCGGCACCGGACCGCAGGGTTATGCCGACGCCGAGGCGATGTGCGCGGCGACGGCGGAGGCGCTCGGCATCGACGTGCAGGACGTGCTGGTCTGCTCAACGGGCATCATCGGCACGCCGCTGCCGATGGACAAGATTCTCGACGCCACGCCCAAGCTCGCCAAGAAGCTGTCGGTCGACGGGTCGGAGGACGCCGCCAAGGGCATCCTCACCACCGATCATGCTCCGAAGGAGGCGGTGGTGAAGGGGTCGACCTTCACACTGGGCGGCATGGCCAAGGGCTGCGGCATGATCGCGCCGAACATGGCGACGATGCTTGCCTTCCTCACCACCGACGCCGACGTGTCGCGCGACGAGATGCAGCGGATCCTGCGCGATGCCGCCGACCGCACGTTCAACACCTTGAACGTCGACGGCGCGACCTCGACCAACGACACCGTCTTCCTGCTCGCCAATGGCCGGCGCGGAAAGCCGGACCTGGCCGAGTTCGCCGATGCGGTGCACAAGGTATGCGAGGATCTGACGCTGCAGATGGCGCGTGACGCCGAGGGCATGACCAAGATGGTAACGCTCCGCGTGACCGGCGCCGCCAGCGACGCAGAGGCGCGTATCGCCGCCAAGAACGTTGCCGAGAACAATCTCGTCAAATGCTCCTGGTACGGCTCCGATCCCTATTGGGGCCGGTTGCTCGCCGCCGCGGGCTCCGCCGGAATCGCCTTCGATCCGGACAATGTCACCGTGGCCTATGGCGGCATCGTCGTGTCGCGCGCCGGCACGCATGCCGACCACGACGCCGAGGCGGTCGCCGCGCACATGAAGAACGAGCAAATCGACATCGAGATCGCGCTCAACCTCGGCACCGGCGCTGCGCAGGTGATCGGCATCGATCTCGGCCCCGGTTACATCAAAGAGAATAGCAAGACGTCATGATGACCCCGTCCGAAACGGCCTCGATCCTCGTCCAGGCGCTGCCCTATATTCGCCGCTTCGCCGGCAAATCGGTGGTGGTGAAGCTCGGCGGCGCGGCGATCGACAAGGAACTGGATCGCGCGCTGGCGCAGGACGTGCTGCTGCTGCGCAGCGTCGGCGTGCGCTGCGTCCTCGTCCATGGCGGCGGCCCGCAGGTCAACGCCGTGATGGAGCGGATGGGCAAGCAGCCCGAGTTTCGCGACGGCCTCCGCGTTACCGACGCCGAGACGCTCGACATCGTCCGCATGGTGCTGGTCGGCAAGGTCAACCGCGACCTCGTCGCGACGATCAACGGCGAGGCCGGCGAAGAGCCAGTCGCGGTCGGCGTATCGGGCGAGGATGCCGGATTTCTGGTGACCACGCCGCGCGATCCCGCGCTCGGCTTCGTTGGCGACGTCACTCAGGTGCGCGCCGGCCTCATCCACCAGTTGCTCGACGACGGGCTGACGCCGGTTGTCTCGACGATCGGCGCCGATGCCTCGGGGCAGCCCTATAACGTCAACGCCGACGACGCCGCGCGCGCGATCGCGGCGGCGATGGGCGCCGAGAAAATCATCTATCTGACGGCGGCGCCTGGCCTGTTGGAGGACGTCAACGACGAGAGCAGCCTCGTCCCCCGCTTGACGGTCGCCGAACTGCGCGCGCGCATCGAGCATGAGAGCGTCAGCCGCGGCATGATCCCCAAGCTGCGCGCCTGTGCCGAGGCGGTCGAAGGCGGCGTCGGCACCGCCCACATCATCGACGGCCGTGTACAGCATGCCTTGCTGGTCGAATTGCTGACCGACCAGGGCATCGGCACCATGATCAAGAAGGAAGCGGACTGGTGAGCGACCTCCTGACGATCAGAGACCTCGATCCCCAGGCGCTGCGCGACATTCTGGCGCTCTCGGCCCAGCCCGATTGCGGCCGGCCGCTCGACGGCAAGGGCGTCGCCATGGTCTTCCAGAAGCCGAGCGCGCGCACCCGCAACTCGATGGAGATGGCGACCGTCCAGCTAGGCGGACACCCGGTCTACATCCAGAAGGACGAGGTCGGCCTCGGCACCCGCGAGACGGCGGAGGACGTGGCCAATACGCTCGCCTGCTACCATGCGTTGATCGCCGGGCGGGTGATGGATCATAAAGTGCTCGACCAGATGGCGGCGGCGGTCGAGACGCCGGTCCTCAACATGCTCTCGGACAGCGACCATCCGCTGCAGGCGCTGGCGGACCTGCTGACCGTCCAGCAATTGCTCGGCACGCTGGACGGCGCGACGATCGCCTATGTCGGCGACGCCAACAACGTCACGCGCTCGCTCGCCGAGGCCTGCGCCAAGCTCGGGCTCGAACTGCGCGTCGCCAGCCCGGACGGTTACGGCTTTTCCGAGGCGGAGGCCGGCAGCCTCGGCGTGCGCCAGACCAGTGATCCGGCCGAGGCGGTGCAGGGCGCCCAGATCGTCTATACCGACGTCTGGGTGTCGATGGGCCAGGATGCCGAAGCCGAGGCCCGCCAGAAGGCGCTGGCGCCCTATCAGGTCAACGAGGCGCTGATGGCCAAGGCCGACGGCGCCTATTTCCTCCATTGCCTGCCGGCGCGGCGCGGCGAGGAAGTGACCGACGGCGTGATCGACGGCCCGCGCAGCGCGATCTGGCGCCAGGCGACCAACCGCATGCACACTGCGCGCGGCGCGATGGCCTGGATGATGGGCGTGCGGCCATGACCGACATGCGCAGCCGCCGCCAGAAGGCGATCGCCGAGATGCTGCGCGCGGGCGTGGTGGCGAGCCAGGAGGACGTGACCGAGAAGCTGGCTTCGCAGGGCTTCGCGGTCACCCAGGCGACGGTTTCGCGCGACCTCGATCAACTGGGCGCCGTCAAGGTGAAGCGCGGCGGCGTGCTCACCTATGCGCTGCCCGACCAGATCGGCGACAGCGACTGGGCGGCCTCGCGGCTGCAGCGCATCCTTTCGGAATGGGTGCAGTCGGTGGAAACCGCCGGCAACCTGATCGTGCTGAAGACGCCGCCCGGCTCGGCCCATCTCGTCGCGCTCGCGATCGACCAGTCCAATCTGCCCGAGATCGCCGGCACGATCTCCGGCGACGACACGCTTTTCCTTGCCGTGCGCGACGGGGTGGCGGCGGACGCCGTAGCCGGCCGCTTCCGCACGCTCGCCAACGCTTTGTACCAGGAGTAGACATGACCCAGGCGCCCAAGAAGGTGGTGCTCGCTTATTCTGGCGGGCTGGACACCTCGATCATTCTGAAATGGCTGCAGACCGAATATGGCGCGGAGGTGGTGACCTTCACCGCGGATCTCGGCCAGGGCGAGGAAGTCGAGCCGGCGCGGCGCAAGGCGGAGCTGCTCGGCATCAAGCCCGAGAACATCTTCATCGACGACCTGCGCGAGGAATTCGTGCGCGATTTCGTCTTCCCGATGTTCCGCGCCAACACCGTCTATGAAGGCCAGTATCTGCTCGGCACCTCGATCGCGCGGCCGCTGATCGCCAAGCGCCAGATCGAGATTGCGCGGCAGGTCGGCGCCGACGCGGTCTGCCACGGCGCCACCGGCAAGGGCAACGACCAGGTCCGCTTCGAGCTCGGTTACTATGCGCTCGAGCCCGACATCCGCGTGATCGCCCCGTGGCGCGAATGGGATTTCGCCAGCCGCGAGCAGCTCATCACTTTCGCCGAGCAGCACCAGATCCCGATCGCCAAGGACAAGAAGGGCGAGAGCCCGTTCTCGGTCGACGCCAACCTCCTCCATTCGTCGTCGGAAGGGAAGGTGCTCGAGGATCCGGCCGTGGAAGCGCCCGAATATGTCCACCAGCGCACCATCTCGGCCGAGGACGCGCCCGACAAGCCGACCGTCATCGAGATCGCGTTCGAGCATGGCGATCCGGTCGCCATCGATGGCCAGCGCCTGTCGCCCGCGACTTTGCTCGCGCAGCTCAATCAGCTCGGCCACGACAACGGCATCGGCCGGCTCGACCTGGTCGAGAAC
>JAFAEZ010000051.1 GCA_023423775.1 Pseudomonadota bacterium | reverse complement strand
ACCTCGGCCGGCGGCTGCATGGACCTCTATGCGGACCTCGTGAAGAACAACATGGTCGATGCGATCGTCGCCACCGGCGCGACCATCGTCGACATGGATTTCTTCGAGGCGCTCGGCCACAAGCATTACCAGGCGCTCGAGATCCCCGACGACGACACGCTGCGCTCGCTCTACATCGATCGTATCTACGATACCTATATCGACGAAGAGAAGCTGCAGGAGACCGATCACACGATCGGCGACATCGCCAACTCGCTCGAGCCCAAGGCTTATTCGTCCCGCGCGTTCATTCGCGAGATGGGCAAGTGGCTGGTCGAGAACGGCAAGAAGGAGAACAGCCTCGTCAAGCTCGCCTACGAGCATGACGTGCCGATCTTCTGCCCGGCCTTCACCGACAGCTCGGCCGGCTTCGGCCTCGTCAAGCACCAGGTCGACGCCATGAAGGCCGGCCGCCAGTATCTGACGATCGACAGCATCGCCGACTTCCGCGAGCTGACCGACATCAAGATCAAGGCGGGCACCACCGGCCTGCTCATGATCGGCGGCGGCGTGCCGAAGAATTTCGTGCAGGACACCGTGGTCTGCGCCGAGATCCTCGGCCACGACGATGTCGAGGTCCACAAGTACGCGGTGCAGATCACCGTCGCCGACGTCCGCGACGGCGCCTGCTCGTCCTCGACGCTGCAGGAAGCGGCGTCGTGGGGCAAGGTCTCGACGGCGATGGAGCAGATGGTGTTCGCCGAGGCGACCACCGTGCTGCCTCTGCTCGCCTCCGACGCCTATCATCGCGGCCATTGGAAGACCCGCGCCAAGCGGGCTTTCTCGAAGCTGTTCGACTAAGCCGCTCGGCTCCTTCGACCACCGGTCGTTACGGGAGTTGAACGGAATTCGTTTCTGACGCACCTTCCCCCGGTTTTCGGGGGGAGGTGTTTCTTTATGGGGTACAGTCCGATTCTGGGTCCGGTGGTGGCGCTCGCCGCCTGGTCTCTGGTGATGATGCTGTGGATGTATGCGACGCGCTTTCCCGCGATGGCGCGCAAGGGCATCAGCCTGAAAGGGCGCGTGGGCGGCCGCGGCGCCCAGCTGGACGGCGTGATCGACGACCAGGTCCAGTGGAAGGCCCACAATTACAACCATCTGATGGAGCAGCCGACGCTTTTCTACGCGGTCGCGCTGACGCTGGCCCTGATCGGACAGGGCGACGGCCTCAACCTCGCGGTCGCCTGGGCCTATGTCGGACTGCGCATCGCCCACAGCCTGGTGCAGGCGACGGTCAACGTCGTGCGGTGGCGCTTCCTGCTCTTCTCGGCAGCCTCGATCGCGCTGCTGATCCTCACCATCCGCGCCGGAATGGCGCTCATCCAGTCCGGGTGAAGCAGCTCGCCAGTTCCGCATGGGTCGACCAGCGGAACTGGCCGACCGGGCGCACCCAATCGAGCCGGTAGCCGCCGTCAACCAGCATCCTGGCGTCGCGCGCGAAAGTGACCGGGTTGCACGACACATAAGCGATACGCGGCACGCTCGAGGCGGCGAGATGCTCGACTTGCTCGCGCGCGCCGGCGCGCGGCGGATCGAGGACGATCGCCTCGAAGCGGTTGAGCTCGGCCGGCTGCAGCGGGCGGCGGAACAGGTCGCGATGATCGACGAAGATCGGTCGCTGGGTGCGGTTGGCGACGCCCTTCAGGATCATGGCCGCCTCGCGATCGGCCTCGGCGGCGAGCACGCGGCCTTCCAGCGCGAGCGCGAAGGTGCCGAGGCCGGCGAACAGGTCGGCAACGACCCGGGCCGGACCGACGGCTTGGCGCACGGAAGCGACCAGCGCCTCCTCGCCTTCCTGCGTCGCCTGGAGGAAGGCGTTGTGCGGCAGCGGCACCGCGACGCCGCTCAGCGTGATGGTGACGGGTTCGGGCTCCCAGCGTGTCTGGGGGCCGCCACCATCATCCAGTGCGAGTCTCGCCAATCGGTACGTCTCGGCGAACGTCGCGAGCGCCTCGGTCGCCGCCAGCGTGTCGACGGCGACGCCCTCGAGCAGGATGTCGGCGCCCTGATCGGCCCAGGTCATGCGGACGCCGCCCTTGCCGCGCGGGCCGAGCAATTGCCCCATCAACCGGCGCAGCGGCTCCACCAGCGCGAACAGCTCGGTCCGCAGGATAAAGCATTCGCGCATGTCGACGACGCGGTGGCTCTTCTCGGCATTGAAGCCGAGCAGCACCTGCCGGCCGCGCGTCTCGGCGCGCAGCGAGGCGCGACGGCGGCTGACCGGCGGCGAGATGTGCGGCGTCAGGATTTCGCCCGCAGCAATGCCCTGCCCCGCGAGCGCCGATGCCACGCGGTCGACCAGAAATGCGCCGAACGCGTCGTCATCGAGATGCTGGAGCTGGCAGCCGCCGCATTCGGGAAAGTGACGGCATGGCGGCACGATCCGGTGCGGGCCCGGAGTAACGACGCCATCGGCCGCGACGCTGTCGCCCGGCGCGGTAAAGGGCACATGCCGTCCGCTCTCGGTGACGCCTTCGCCGCGCGCGGCAATGCGGACAATCTTTTCGGTCACAGGCACTCGGCAAGAATTTGGGGAAGCTCGGCGATGAGGTCGTCGGCGATTAGCCCCGGACCGGCGGCGGCGCCAGCCCGGCCGTGCAGCCATGCGGCCGCGCAGGTCGCTTCGAACGGGCCAAGGCCACGGGCGCGCAACGCGCCGATGACGCCGGCAAGAACGTCGCCGGTGCCAGCGCTGGCCAGCCAGTGCGGTGCCGGCGGAGCGATGGCCGCACGCCCATCCGGCGCGGCGACGACCGTGTCCGGCCCCTTATAGACGATCACGCAGCCCAGCTGCCGCGCCGCCTCGCGGGTCTGGTCGACCTTGCTGCCGGGGAGGCCGCCCGGGAAGAGGCGAGCGAACTCGCCGGCGTGAGGAGTGAGGATCGCGCCCGCGGGCGGACACAGGCCGTGCTCGCCGACCAAGCCGAGCGCGTCGCCATCGAGGATGAGCGGCCGCTGCCAGCCGAGCGCCCGCTCCAACAGGGCCTTGCCCTCCCCTCCGCGACCAAGGCCGGGGCCGAGAACGATCGCCCCCAGCCGGACGTCGTCGTGCGCGAAATCGATGGAGGGCGCCTGGACGACGGCGCTCGGCACGCCCGACACGGCGGCCGGCGCGACGAGGCGGACGTAGCCCGCACCAGCGCGAGCGGCAGAGGTCGCGGCCAGCGCGGCGGCGCCGGGCATCTCGCCGGCCAGGATAGCGACATAGCCGCGACTATATTTGTGATCGTCCGGGCCCGGCGCGGGAAGAAGCGGCCGCTCGATCACCGACAAGACCGACTGCGCGACGATACCGATGTCGACGACGGCGATCCGGCCCATGTGGCGGGCGGCGGGCTGGAGCAGATGGGCTGGCTTCAGCGTCGCGAAGCTGATCGTCAGGTCATAGTCGGGGACCGGGGAGAGGATCGCCCCATCGTCGGTGGAGACTCCGCTCGGCAGGTCGATCGCCACGCGCAGCCTCGCCGCCTCTCCGAGCCGGAGCAGGTCGGCCGCGACGGCCTCGTCGAGCGGACGCGCAAGGCCGGTGCCGAACAGGGCGTCAACGAGCAGCGGCGCGGGCTCGGCGTCGGCCACATCCTCAACCGGGCCATCCCAGAGGCTCCGTGCCGAGGAGGCGGCGGCGGTCTTCGGTTCGGCGAGCGCAGCGACGCGCACCGTCACGCCGCGCGCCTTGAGCTCGTGCGCGACGACATAGCCGTCGCCGCCATTATTGCCCGGACCGCACAGAATGAGCGCCGGAACCGGCCCGGCAAAACGCCAGACCGCCTCGGCTGCGCCCCGGCCGGCCCGCTCCATCAAAGTCTCGGCCGGCGTACCGGCATCGATCGCGCGCTGCTCGGCGGCGCGCATCTCTCCCGCGGTGAGGATGACGCTCATCGGCCGCGCAGCGTCGCCGGAAGACGATACCGATCACCGGACAGGCTCACCTCGATCTCCTGCTCGCCGACGACGGAGACGAGCGCCGGATCGGCGCCGTCGGCGGCGATTACACCGCGTCCGTCGCGCGTGACGAGCAGGCGGCGGAAGCCACCGTCCGGGTGACGCAGCGTCAGAGTGGTGCCGTCGGGGCTGGATGTCCGGTCGAGGGTGCAGACTCGGTCTAGCGTCTCGGCGCCGCCGACCGCGCAGGCGATGCGATCATCCCCCACGGCTACAGCAGCATCCTCCCGCTGCTGCGAAGGCGTGCCCGCATCGCCGCAGCCGGCAAGGAGCAGGACGGTCGGGAGGGCAAACCTCATGGCTCCGATCCCTGGCCTCTTTCCCATTGCTCAGGCAAGCGCCGCGCGCGTGGCGCGGATTACGGGCGCGAGGCGGTCGGCCCAGCGCTGCACGCCATCCGCGTCGCCGATCAGGTCCTGGCGTACCTCGACGACGATATAGGGGATGCCCCGGCTTTCGGCATGAAGGTCCATGGTGAGGTTGAGATCGAGCCCCGAATAAGGCTGGTTGTCGCCGGTGACCACGCCGGCCTCGCGCAGCAGGCGGATGGCGATATGGGCGGCGCGGCGGTCCTGCGCGTAGAGGATGCCAACTTCCCAGGGCCGCTCCTCCTCCGGCCGGCTGACGAGACGCGGCGTGAAGCTGTGGATCGCAACCAGCTTGGCCGGCTTCAGCGTCTCGACCTTGGAAGCGATCAGCGAATGATAAGGGTCCCAGAAGCGGCGGAGGCGATCTTCCTGTGCCTGTGCGCTGAGGCCTTCATTGCCGGGAATGGCATGGCCGTCGCTGACCACCGGGATCGCCGCAGCCTCGCCGCGCTCGCGATGGAGGTCGACGACGAGGCGGGAGACGCCGCCCAGGATGGCGGGACAGCCGAGCCGGCCGGCGATCTCCCGCGCGAGCGGATCGACGCCGATGTCGACCGCCATATGCTGGCCGAGCAAATCCGCGGAAATGCCGAGATCGATGTCGTCGGGCACGAAATTGGAGGCGTGATCGGCAACCAGCAGCAGATCAGACCCGGGCGCGCCCGGAATAAATTCGGCAGCCCCGTTCATTTGCGGCGGGCCGCGAGGCGCGCGACCAGGGTCTCCGAGCCGAGCAGATCGTCGAAGGCGTGATCCTGTTCAGGGTCGCTCGCCACGCCCGCCATGGCGAGGCGGATGCCGCGCTTCAGCGTGCGCAGGCTGGCCGGATCGTTGGCCATCACCGCCTTGATGAATTCGTCGACTCCGGTAGCGACATTGGCCGCGAAAGCCCGATCGAGCAGGCCGATCCGCACCGCTTCCTGGCTGTCGATGGCTTGGGCGCCAAACAGGAGGCGCGAGGCCTGGCCAGGCCCGAGCAAGGCGACGAGGCGGTGCACGTCCTCCTGCGGGTAAGCGATACCGAATTTCGCAGGCGTGATCGCGAACTCGGCTTCGTAGCCGCCGAAGCGCGTGTCGCAGGCCATGGCGAGAGCGACGCCGGCGCCGTAGCAATGTCCCTCCACCACCGCGAGCGTGACCAGCGGCGTGTCGCGCAACGCGTCCAGGCCCTGGCGGATGGCGAGGCGGAATGCGGTGCGCGCGTCGGGATCCGTCGCGAAAGCGTGGAACGCGGCCATGTCGGCGCCCGCGCAGAAGCTTCCGCCGGGATGACCCGACACGACCAGCATCTGGGCGCCGGCGGCCTCGGCCTGCTGCACGGCGGCGGCGAGCTCGGCCCAGCCCGAGAAGGGGATCGCGTTGCGCGCCTCGGGCCGGTTCAGGACAAGGCGGGCCAGCCCGCCTGCGATATGAAGGTCGAACATGATCGATCCTTGCCCCCGCGGAGGCAATTTGTCCCGAAAAAAAGGCCGGACCGCAGCTGACAGCGGCCCGGCCGTACAGGGAGCGACAGCGCCCGGCCGACTGGCGACCGGGGACTGTCCCCGAATGTCCACACGCTCCAGAGCGCGCTTCGACTCGTCCGCTGGGCGCGGAGCAAGAGCCGTGCCACGACGCACGGGAGCCGGTCACGATGGTTAAAGGGTCGCGCAAACCGTCCCGCAACGGGAGCGGCGGGTCACCTGAGACGAGTCGGCAGCAGCCACCAATCGGGATGAGCGCGAGACAGTGCCGTGGTCGCCACGTCCCGCGCAGTCTCGTCGACGAAAAGGGCGAAGCAGGTTGCGCCGGAGCCGGACATGCGGACGAGGCGTGTTCCGGCCTGCCCGCGCAAGTCCGACAGAATTTCGCGAATGACCGGTGCGATCCCGATCGCCGGGCCTTCGAGATCGTTGCGGCCGACAAAGGCGTCGCCGAGCGGGCCGCGGTCGACTCCGTCCCAACCAGCGAAGACCGGTCCGGTCGGCACCGCCACCCGCGGATTGACCAGAAGCAGCGGCACCCCCGCGAGACCCGAGTGCGGCTGCGGCACGAGACAGTCGCCCCTGCCCTCGCCGCGAACCGTCTGGCTGCGGACGCAGGCGGGAACGTCGGCGCCGAGGCCCCCGGCGATCTCGAGCAGGACTGCTTCGGGCGCGTCGAGACCCCACCAGCGCGAGAGCAGCCGCAGCGCCGCAGCGGCATCTGCCGAGCCGCCGCCGATCCCGGACGCGACCGGCAGGTGCTTATCGAGATGGAGCGCGGCGCCAGCGCTCACGCCGAAGCGCGTCGCCAAGGCGCGGGCGGCGCGGAGGACGAGATTGTCGGGATCGTCGCCTAGCGCGGCAGCGAAGGGGCCTGCGACAGCCAGGGACAGGCCCTCCCCCGGCGCTACGGCAAGCGTGTCGCCATCCTCGCAGAAGGCGAACAGGGTTTCGAGGCGGTGATAGCCATCGGGCTCGCGGCCGCGGACGTGAAGCGCCAGGTTGACCTTGGCGTAGGCCTTTTCCTGCATCAGGGCGAAGCGAGCTTCGGCGTCAGCCCGGACTGGATCTTGGCACGCAGGCGGCCGGCATCCTCTTCCTCGGCATGGAGCAAGGCGGCTTCCCAGGCGTAGCGCGCCTCGTAGCGGCGCCCGGCGCTGTAATAAGCGTCGCCGAGATGCTCGTTGATTGCCGGGTCGGCCGGCTGGCCCTCAACCGCGCGCTCGAGCAGAGCGATCGCCTCGGGCAGATTGCCCCGCAGATAATGCGCCCAGCCGAGGCTGTCGGTGATCTCGGCACTGTCGGGCTGCATCTTCGAGGCCAGCGCGATCAGCTTCATCGCCTCGTCGATATTCTCGCGCCGCTCGAGCTGCGCGTAGCCGAGATAATTGAGCACGATCGGCTGCTGCGGCGCCAATTTGTACGCGGCCTGCAGATCCGTCTTGGCCTCGGGCCACTTGCCCGCCTGCTCGAGCGCGCCGCCGCGCAACAGGTGCAGCGTCCAGGCCTGCTGCCCGGCCTCGCCCGACTCGACCAGCGCGAGCGCCTTGCCATAGGCCTGGGCGGCCTCGTCGAGCCGCTTCAACTGGTTGTTGAGATCGCCGAGCCTGGTCCAGTCGGCCGCCGTCGGGTTGGGCCCCGCGACGGCGCGCTGCGCCTCGGCCAAGGCCTGCTCCTTGTTGCCGGCATCGACCAGCAAAGCGATGCGATGGTCCTCGACCGAACCGGCAAAGGGATCGCCGGCCGGGACGTTGGCGAGCATGGCCAGCCCCGTGGCATATTGGTCGCGAGCGCCCAACAGCTGGCTCGTGACGATCCAGGTCTCGCTATTGTCGGGCGCAAGGAAGGTGGCGAGCCGCGCAAACGACAAAGCCAGCGGGGCGACATTCTGGCGGTTGAGGTCGATCGCGATGCGGACGAGGAATTCGGCGACGCCGGCCTGGGCTCCGCCGATCGCTCCAGGGATAGGCTTGCCGGCTTCCAGGAGACGGCGCGCGGCAACCACGGGCTCATCGTCGCCCTGCAGCAGCAGCATGGCCGCGTCGCGCTTGCCCTTCCGGGCCAATTCCGCGGCGCCGGCGATGCGCAAGCGGCTGGCGCGACCGCCGCTGCCCGGCGCGGTGGCCAGCAGTTCGGCGACGCCCTGCTTCTCGTCGCCCCGGGCGATCAGGATGAAGGGGCGATGCTCGGCAGCATAAGCAGCGGCGAGCGGATTGTCCTTGGCCGAGTCGAGAATGGCGAGCGGATCCCCCTTGCGGGCGTCGACCGCCAGCCAGGCGCGCAGCACTGGCGTCATGAAGGCAAAGATCTCGTCCGCGCCGATCCGATCGGCCTGCACGCCGGCGGCCTTCCAGTTACGGGCGGCGAGCGCCTCGCCGAACAGGAGCAGGCGCGCGTCGGGTGCGAGATTGCCGCTCTTCTCGAGCTTGCGCGCGGCGCGGACCGCGAGCGGGCGGTCCCCAGCCTGCAGCGCCTGCGTCAGGACGCGAGCGGCAAGCACGTCATTGTCGGGCATCAGCGCCAGCGCAGCCGCATAGCCCTGGGCGGCGCGGCTTGCCTCACCAGCATTGTCGGCGGCCCGCGCCTGGGCGTAGGCGCTCATCACCGCCAGATCGTCGCGGCTCGCCTGGGCGGCGCCGGCCGGGACGATCAAAGCGGCGACCAGAAGAGCGCGGAGCCCGGGCTTACATATTGGGGTAATTGGGTCCTCCTCCGCCTTCCGGCACCACCCAATTGATGTTCTGGGTGGGATCCTTGATGTCGCACGTCTTGCAGTGGACGCAATTCTGCGCGTTGATCTGAAGGCGGGGCTGGCCGCCTTCCTCCACAAATTCATAAACGCCCGCCGGGCAATAACGCTGCTCAGGCCCGGCATATTGGGCGAGATTGACGTCGACCGGTATCGAAGCGTCCTTGAGCGTCAGATGAACCGGCTGATCCTCCTCATGATTGGTGTTCGACAGGAACACCGAGGAGAGGCGGTCGAAGCTGATCGTGCCGTCGGGTTTGGGATAGTCGATCGGCCGCGCCACATCCTTACGCCACAGCGATTCATTGTCGGCATGGTGCTTCATCGTGAACGGCAGGCCGATGCCGAGATGGCGCATCCACATGTCGGCGCCAGCGAGGATGGTGCCGAGCGTCCCTCCGAACTTCGCAACCATCGGCTCGACGTTGCGGACAGTTTTAAGTTCGTCCGCTATCCAGCTGTTACGAAGGCTGTTTTCATAGGTCGACAGCTCGTCGGCCTGACGATCGGCAACGATCGCCTCGAACGCCGCCTCGGCGGCGAGCATGCCCGACTTCATCGCCGTATGGCTGCCTTTGATGCGCGGCACGTTCACGAAGCCGGCCGAGCAGCCGATCAGCGCGCCGCCCGGGAAGGCGAGCTTCGGCACCGCCTGCCAGCCGCCCTCGTTGATCGCCCGCGCGCCGTAGCTGACGCGGCGACCGCCCTCGAGGATCGCGCGGATCTCCGGATGCTGCTTCCAGCGCTGGAATTCCTCGAACGGCGAGAGATAGGGATTGCGGTAATTGAGCGCGACCACGAAGCCCAAGGCGACCTGGTTGTTCTCCTGGTGGTAGAGGAAACCGCCGCCCCAGGCGTCGTCGAGCGGCCAGCCCTGGGTGTGGATGACGCGCCCCGGGACATGCTTGTCCGGATCGATGTCCCACAGTTCTTTCAAGCCAATTCCATAGACTTGCGGCTCGCTCTCTGCATCGAGACTGAAGATGCGCTTCAGCTCCTTGGTGAGATGGCCGCGCGCGCCCTCGGCGAAGAAGGTGTAGCGCCCGTGCAATTCCATGCCGGGCTGGTAGTCGGGCTTGTGGGTGCCGTCGCGCGCGACGCCCATGTCACCGGTGGCGACGCCTTTCACAGAGCCGTCCTCGTGGAACAGCACTTCGGCGGCGGCGAAGCCGGGGAAAATCTCGACGCCGAGCGCCTCGGCCTGGCCGGCAAGCCAGCGGCAGACATTGCCGAGCGAGGCGGTGTAGGTGCCCTTGTTGTTCATGAACGGCGGCATCATCAGATGCGGCATGCCGTATTTCTTCTTCCCGGTGAGCACCCAGTGGTGGTTCTCGGTCACCGGCACCGTGAGCGGGCTATTCAGCTCCTTCCAGTTGGGAAGAAGCTCATCCAACGCCTTGGGATCAATGACCGCGCCCGACAAAATATGCGCGCCGACCTCCGATCCCTTTTCGAGGATGCAGACACTGAGCTCGCGGCCTTGCGCCTCGGCGAGCTGCTTCAGGCGGATCGATGCGGCGAGGCCCGCGGGCCCTGCGCCCACGATCACCACATCATAAGCCATGGACTCGCGCTCAGACATTCCGCTCTCCGTTTCGGCGCCGTCGCCGACTTCTTCGTCGCAAACGGCCAACGTCTGGCAGATAAGCTGCGATTTTACGGTTGACCAGCCCGTCAACTAGTGACCCTAAGAAGGGCGTGGAGCGGGGCAACAACTCTATCGACCCTGCAATCGCGGCGAGCGCGTTGCAGTGGTGGGCCGACGCGGGCGTCGACGTCATGGTCGACGAGGAGCCGCGCGATTGGCTGCGCCCGAAGCCCAAGCCGGAAACGAGCAGCCCCGCAGCGCCGGTCGCCATCGGCCAGCAACGGCAGGGACAAAAGCCGACGGCACAGGCGGAACCGCTCCCCGACCAGCTCCCCCTGTTCCACGCTTATCTGCGCGACAGCGACGCTCTGCCTTACGCCTCCCCCTCGGCGCCACGCGTCTGCCCGTCCGGCGATCCCGCTGCCGGCCTGATGTTCGTCACCGACATGCCGGAGGCCGAGGATTGCAGCACGGGCACCTTGCTCTCCGGCGAGGCCGGACGGCTGTTCGACCGCATGCTGGCCGCAATCGGCCGCGACCGGAACTCGGTCTATCTGGCATCGCTGTCCTGCCTGCGCTCACCCGACGGTAGATTCACGGCTGCGGCTTCTACGCATTGCGCGAATCTCGCCAGGCATCATGTAGGGCTCGCGTCGCCGAATTGCGTACTCTTGTTCGGCGACGCCTGTTCCAAGGCGCTGCTTGGCCTCTCGGTCATCAAGGCGCGCGGCCGCTGGCACCGCCTTTCCACGCATGCCGGCGACATTCCGGCTCTCGTCACTTTCGCTCCCTCCCACCTGCTCGAGCAGCCCAGCGCCAAACGGCTTGCCTGGGCCGACTTGCAGATGCTCGTCGAAGGACCGACCCCATGACCCAGATCCGCACCCTGCTGCTGGCCGCGGCCGCGCTCACCCTGCCCGCCGCGCCGGCGCTGGCCGATGCCGTGCCGACGATCGCCAAGGCCCGCGCCGCCAAGCCGACCGCGCTCAGCGCTGCCGAGCGCAGCTTCTATCGCGAGGTCTTCGCCGCGATCCGCAGCGGCGACTGGGCCGGCGCCGCCGCGCGGCTCGACGGCATGGGCAACGGCCCTCTCCACGCCGCCGCGCGGGCGCAGCTCTACCTCGCCAAAGGCTCACCGGTGGTGACGCTCGACCAGCTCACCACCCTGGTCGCGCTTGCCCCGGACCAGCCCCAGGCCGCCCAGCTCGGCCGGCTCGCCCAGACACGCGGCGCGATCGAGCTGCCGGCCATCACGCCCACTCAGACGCTGATCTGGGGCGGCGAGCAGCCGCGCCGGACGCGGGCACGGAGCGTCACCAAGTCCGATCCCGTCGCGGCCTCCCTCGAAACGCAGATCCAGCCGCTGATCGTCGCCGACCAGCCGCGCGCGGCCGAGGCGCTGCTGACGCCGCAGCAATATGCGCTGACGCCGGCCGCGCTTACCGAATTCCAGCAGCGCATCGCGTGGTCCTACTATCTGATCGGCGCCGACAGCGACGCGCGCCGGCTTGCCGACGCCGCCCGCAGCGGCAGTGGCGAATGGGCGCTGCAGGCGGCCTGGGTGTCGGGTCTTGCCGCATGGCGCGCGCACGATTGCGATGCGGCCGCGGACGCCTTCGCCACCGTCGGCGCCCGATCGGGCGCCCCCGAATTGATGGGGGCGGGCCCTTTTTGGGCGGCGCGGGCCG
>JAFAEZ010000184.1 GCA_023423775.1 Pseudomonadota bacterium | reverse complement strand
GCCAGGCCCAGCGCGGGTCGTAGAGCATGCCGCGCGCGAGCGCGACCATGTCGGCCTTGCCGGACGCGACGATCTCCTCGGCCTGCTTGCCTTCCGTGATCAGGCCGACGGCGATGGTGGGCAATCCGGTCTCCCGCTTGATGGCGTCCGCGAACTGCACCTGATAGCCGGGACCGAGCGGGATCTTCTGATGCGGCGAGACGCCGCCGGAGGAGGCATCGATCCAGTCGACGCCGCGCGTCTTCAGCGCCCTGGCGAATTCTATCGTCTGCGCCAGATCCCAGCCGCCCTCGACCCAGTCGGTCGACGACACCCGCATGCCCACGGGCTTGTCAGCGGGGAAGGCTGCGCGCACGGCGTCGAACACTTCGAGCGGGAAGCGCATGCGGTTTTCGAGAGAGCCGCCGTATTCGTCGGTGCGGCGGTTCGAGATCGGCGAGAGGAACTGGTGCAGGAGATAGCCGTGCGCGCCATGGACCTCGATGGCGTCGATGCCGAGCCGCGCGGCGCGCTTCGTGCTGTCGACGAAGGCCTCGCGGATGCGCGTCAAGCCCGCGGCATCGAGCGCGAGCGGCGCAGCCTCGCCCTCCTTGTGCGGCACGGCCGACGGGCCGACCGTCTGCCAGCCGCCCTGCCCTTCCGGAATCAGCTGGCCGCCGTCCCAGGGCCGCGCGCTCGAGGCTTTGCGGCCGGCATGGGCGAGCTGCATCGCGATCGCGGTGGAGGAATGCTTGCGCACCGAATGCAGGATCGGCTTCAGCGCGGCCTCGCAGGCATCGCTGTAGAGCCCGAGGCAGCCCGGCGTGATGCGGCCGATCGCCTCGACATGCGTCGCCTCGATGCAGAACATCGCCGCGCCCGACAGGCCGAGATTGTTGATGTGGGTGAAATGCCAGTCGGTGGCGACGCCGTCATCGGCCGAATATTGGCACATCGGCGACACCACGAGGCGGTTCTTCAACGTCAGGCCGCGCAGCTTGATCGGGGAAAACAGGACGGACATGCGGGGAGTTCCGGGAAATGGAGGGCGATGAAGGGAGTGTAGTGAGGGAAACGCGGATTGCTAGGCGCGCCCCGGGTATGGCGGCTAGCGGTGGTATGCATTGCGCCGTAGGTTTGGCGGAGGCGGCGCGACAACCTCCACTGTCGTTCTGGCGAAAGCCAGGACCCATACCGCGAGGTCTATCGATCGCGGAGGTGCTCATCCCGAACGACTTGCCGTCGCCAAACTCCTCCCTGGGGTAATGGGTCCTGGCTTTCGCCAGGACGACGGCGAGGAGGACCGCGCCGCCCCTACTCCACCAGCGCGAACTGCAGCAGCAGCGTCCGCTGCAGCATCGAGAAATTGTCGTCGGAGATCAGCGTCAGCACGGTCTCGCCGTCGGCCGTGACGTGGGCGTCGATGCCTTCCATGTTGTCGATCTCGTGGCCGAGATCGGCGGCGAACAGGGTGAGGCCGTCGACGACGGCGCCCGGTGCGATCGACTTCAGCGGGATGGCGCGGATGCGGATGTTGACGCCGGTGAACCAGGAGAATTTGCGTTCGAGGATGAGGAGATCGCCCGAGGGCAGCAGCACGGCGTCGCTGATGTCGTAGTTTTCGGAGCGGCGCACGCTGAACTGGCCCGGCGTCGGACCGCCGATCAGGAAGGCGACGAGGTTGCCGCCGGGATCGAGCCCGCGCTCGGAGAAGGCGATCAGCGAGCCCGCGAGCGCCTGGGCCTGACTTTGCCCTTTGGGCACGACGACCATCGCCTCCAGCCCCTTGTTGTAGGGCAGCTTGCGCAAGCCGGGCGGGACGGCGATCAACTCGCCGCGGGCGCTTGTGCCGCCCTTGGCGAAATCATAGCGCAGGATCTGGTTGACGCGCTCGAGCCCGACATAGACGAGGCTGCCGTCGCGGGCGAGCGACTCGGTGTCGTACCAGAGCCGCTTCTCCGTGATCGGCCGCCCGTCCGCGCCCAGGAGCGGCGCGGCCTCGACGTCGGCGAGCCCGACCATCTCGCGGCCGGAATAGCGGATGGCGCCGGTGAACCAGCCGCCCTGGTCGGAGATGGCGAGGAAGCGCTCGCCCTTGGTGTCGAGGAAGCGGAGGCCGGACAGGCCGCCGAAGCCGCGATAGGGCGAGGTCAGCACCAGGCCGCTGCGGAAATCCAGCGAGCCGAAGCGCGTGCGCGAACGGTCGCGCGGCTCGAAATTGGCAATGCTGCGGGCGTTGACCTCGACGCTGACGGGCGCCGCGACGGCGTGCGCGAGCTGAAGGATTCGCGGCGGCGGCTCGACGGCCGGTTGAAGCTGCGCCTGAGCCTGCGCCAATCGCGGCATCGCGAGGGTGGACAATCCCGCCGCCGCGTGGCCAAGAAAGCTGCGGCGGGATGGATGCGTGCTCACGAATGCAATTTGCGTCGCGGGCGACCGGCCGGCTGGGTGGGCGCGGTGTTGGTCTCGCTGAACAGCTCGGCGAGCTTCTCGGTGATGGCGCCGCCGAGTTCTTCCGCGTCCACGATCGTCACCGCGCGGCGGTAGTAGCGCGTCACGTCGTGGCCGATGCCGATCGCGATCAGCTCGACCGGCGAGCGGGTCTCGATCTCCTCGATGATATGGCGCAGGTGCCGCTCGAGATAGTTGCCGGGATTGACCGACAGCGTGGAATCGTCGACCGGCGCGCCGTCCGAGATCATCATCAGGATCTTGCGCTGCTCGGGCCGGCCGAGCAGGCGCTTGTGCGCCCAATCCAGCGCCTCGCCGTCGATGTTCTCCTTGAGCAGGCCCTCGCGCATCATCAGCCCGAGGTTCTTCCGCGCACGGCGCCACGGGGCATCCGCCGACTTGTAGATGATGTGGCGGAGATCGTTGAGGCGGCCGGGATTGGCCGGCTTGCCGGCGGCAAGCCACGCCTCGCGCGATTGCCCGCCCTTCCAGGCGCGCGTGGTGAAGCCGAGGATCTCGACCTTGCCGCCGCAACGCTCCAGCGTGCGCGCGAGGATGTCGGCGCAGGTCGCGGCGACCGTGATCGGGCGCCCGCGCATCGAGCCGGAATTGTCGAGCAGCAGCGTCACCACGGTGTCGCGGAACGTCGCCTCCTTCTCGTGCATGAAGGACAGCGGATGATAGGGATCGGTGACGACGCGCGATAGCCGCGCGGGGTCGAGGATGCCCTCTTCGAGATCGAACTCCCAGGCCCGGTTCTGCTGCGCCATCAGGCGGCGCTGCAGGCGGTTGGCGAGACGGGCGACGATGCCCTGCAGATGCGCGAGCTGCTTGTCGAGATAGGCGCGCAGGCGCTCCAGCTCGTCATGGTCGCAGAGATCCTCGGCGGCGATGACCTCGTCGAATTTCGGCGCGAAGGCGTGGTATTCCGGACCGCGCGGCTCGTTCTTGCCGTGCGAGTTCGGACGCGTCGCCTCGCCCGGCGTCTCGTCGTCGCCGAGCTCGCCGTCGTCGAAAGTGTCGGAGGTCGAGGCCTGCGCGCTTTCCATCGCGCTCTCGCTCATCTCCTCCGAGGAGGCCTGCGCCTGATCGGCGCTCATCTCCTGCGCGGCGTCGGAATCGGGCGAGCCCTCGGCACCGGACTGATCGTTGTCGCCGTCCTGGTTCTCGTCGTTGTCGTCATTGTCTTCGCTGTCGGCGCTGCGCTCGTCGCCGAGCTCGAGCGCCGAGAGCAGGTCGTGCACGGCGTCGCCGAAGCGGGTCTGGTCCTCGACCACGCCGTCGAGCCGGTCGAGCCGCCTGCCGATCTTGTCCTCGAGGATGGGCCGCCAGAGATCGACCATCTTCTTGGCGGCCGCCGGCGGCGCCATGCCGGTCAGGCGTTCGCGCACCAGCATGGCCAGGGCATCGGCGAGCGGCGCATCGGCGCGGTCGGTGATCTCGTCGAACTTGCCGCGATGGAAATGGTCGTCGAGCATCGCGGTGAGGTTCTTCGCAACGCCCGCCATGCGACGCGCGCCGATCGCCTCGACCCGCGCCTGCTCCACCGCCTCGAACACCCCGCGCGCCTGCGGATTGCCGGGCATCAGCTTGCGATGAACCTTGGGATCGTGGCAGGCGAGCTTGAGCGCGATGGAATCGGCATGGCCGCGCACGACGGCGGCGTCACGCTTGGTCATCTTGCGCGCCGGCTCCGGCAGCCGCGCCTTGCCGGGCGCAAGACCCGGGCGCTCGGCGGCGAAGGAGACGTTGAGCTCGGGCGCCTTCGCGATCGCCTTGAGGCAGGAGGCCACCGAGCGCTTGAACGGCTCGGTCGGCGCTTCCTTGCTGTTGCGGAATTTGGAGTTGGAGGTGGTCATATCACCTTGATCCGTCGTCCCGGCGAAAGCCGGGACCCATAACCACCGGCCGTCGTTGGGTCAGAAAAACTATCGGCGTCGCTTCGATCGAAACATCCCGCGGTATGGGTCCCGGCTCCTGTGCGCAATTGCGCACCAGGCCGGGACGCCCACGCGAGACCTTTAGCTCAGCGCCACGTTCACCGCCGATTCCGGCAGCTCCGCGTTGAAGCAGCGCTGATAGAACTCGGCGACCAGGGGACGCTCGAGCTCGTCGCATTTGTTGAGGAAGGTGACACGGAAAGCGAAGCCGATGTCGCCGAAGATGTCGGAGTTCTCCGCCCAGGTGATCACCGTGCGCGGGCTCATCACCGTCGACAGATCGCCGTTGGCGAAGGCGTTGCGGGTGAGATCGGCGAGGCGCACCATCTTGTTGACGATGTCGCGGCCTTCCTGGGTGCGATAGTGCTTGGCCTTGGCCAGCACGATCTCCACTTCCTCGTCGTGGCTGAGATAGTTCAGCGTGGTGACGATCGACCAGCGGTCCATCTGGCCCTGGTTGATCTGCTGGGTGCCGTGATAGAGGCCCGACGTGTCGCCGAGGCCGACGGTGTTGGCCGTCGAGAACAGGCGGAACGCCGGGTGCGGCTTGATCACCTTGTTCTGGTCGAGCAGCGTCAGGCGTCCCGAGACCTCCAGCACGCGCTGGATCACGAACATCACGTCCGGACGGCCGGCGTCGTATTCGTCGAACACCAGCGCGACGTTGTTCTGCAGCGCCCAGGGCAGGATACCGTCGCGGAATTCGGTGACCTGCTTGCCGTCGCGGACCACGATGGAGTCCTTGCCGACGAGGTCGATACGGCTGATGTGGCTGTCGAGGTTGACGCGCACGCAAGGCCAGTTCAAGCGCGCCGCAACCTGCTCGATATGGGTGGATTTGCCGGTGCCGTGATAGCCGGTCACCATCACGCGGCGGTTGCGCGCAAAGCCGGCGAGAATGGCGAGCGTGGTGGCGCGGTCGAAGCGGTAGTCGGAATCCACTTCGGGCACATGAGGATCGACTTCGGAATAGGCCGGCACTTCGAGATCGCTGTCGATCCCGAACACCTGACGCACCGACACCTTCATGTCGGGCAGACCGGAAACTTCCTCAACTTTGGACATGGCGGCGGTCGTCATCAATCCTCCGAGGTCCCGGGCGGTCCCGAAACCGGTTATTCGCACGTTGGCTGCGGCTGGGTGCTGAAAATCAACCTATCAGAGACAACGAGCCGGCAGAAGCCCGGCCGCCAATCAAAGTTCCGTTGTCTTTTCATTTAGATAGGCAAGGAACGCAGTTTTTGGAGGGCTGCCTTGCGAATCACGCCCGAATTCGGGCGGGGTAACGCCTCTGCCTGCGAATGGCACGTTTGCCGCGTGTGCTTAAC
>JAFAEZ010000125.1 GCA_023423775.1 Pseudomonadota bacterium | reverse complement strand
GCGCTACGAGCGCGTCGCCGACTGATCAGCTCAGGATCTTCGCCAGACCCTTGGAGAGCTGCAGCGCGCCGTTGATCCGCGCCGCCGGATCAGGCCAGCTGCGCGTGATGACGAGCTTGCTGTCGGGGCGCAGCTTGGCCGTGCCCTTGAGGCGCTGGACGTAGCCGATTAGGCCGTCGAGATCGGGGAACTGGTCGTTGTGGAAGCTGACCAGCGCGCCCTTGGCGCCGACGTCCAGCTTCACGATGCAAGCCTTCTTGGCGTTGAGCTTGATCTCGATGATCTTCAGCAGGTTCTCGGTCGCCTCCGGCAGCTTGCCGAAGCGGTCGATCAATTCGGCCGCGAACGCCTCGATTTCCTGGCGGTTCTCGAGCTCGTTCATGCGGCGATAGAGGCCCATGCGCAGGTCGAGGTCCGGGACATACTCCTCGGGCAGCATGATCGGCGCGTCGACCGTGATCTGCGGCGAGAAATCCTCGCGGCGCGCCTCGAGGCCACCGGCCTTGGCGGCGACGATCGCCTCCTCCAGCATCGACTGGTAGAGCTCGAAGCCGACCTCCTTGATATGGCCCGATTGCTCGTCGCCGAGGAGATTGCCGGCGCCGCGAATGTCGAGGTCGTGGCTGGCGATCTGGAAGCCGGCGCCGAGCGAATCGAGATTGACCAGCACCTTGAGCCGTTTCTCCGCCGCTTCGGTCACGGTGCGGTTGGCCGGGGTGGTGAGATAGGCGTAGGCGCGCGTCTTCGAGCGGCCGACGCGGCCGCGGAGCTGGTAGAGCTGGGCCAGACCGAACCGGTCGGCGCGGTGGATGATGAGCGTGTTGGCACTCGGGATGTCGAGGCCGCTCTCGACGATCGTCGTCGAGAGCAGGACGTCATATTTGCGGTCGTAGAAGGCCGACATGCGCTCCTCGACCTCGGTCGCCGACATCTGGCCGTGGGCAGTGACGAAGCTGACCTCGGGCACTTCCTCGCGCAGGAACTGCTCGATGTCGGCGAGGTCGGACACGCGCGGCGCGACGAAGAAGCTCTGGCCGCCGCGATAATGTTCGCGCAGCAGGGCCTCGCGCAGCACGACCGGATCCCACGGCATCACATAGGTGCGGACGGCGAGGCGATCGACCGGCGGGGTCTGGATGACGGACAGCTCGCGCAGGCCCGACATCGCCATCTGCAACGTGCGCGGGATCGGAGTCGCGGTCAGCGTCAGCACGTGGACGTCGGACTTCAGCGCCTTCAGCTTCTCCTTGTGGGTGACGCCGAACCGCTGCTCCTCGTCGACGATGACGAGGCCGAGCTTCTTGAACTCGACCGACTTGGCGAGAAGGGCGTGGGTGCCGATCAGGATGTCGATCTGGCCCTCGGCCGTCTTGTCGCGCGTCTCCTTGGCCTCCTTGGCGGAGACGAGCCGCGACAAGCGGCCGATCTCGACCGGGAAGCCGCGGAAGCGCTCGACGAAATTGGTGTAATGCTGGCGGGCAAGCAGGGTGGTCGGCGCGACCACGGCGACCTGCATCCCCGCCATGGCTGCGACGAAGGCGGCGCGTAGCGCGACCTCGGTCTTGCCGAAGCCGACGTCGCCGACCACCAGCCGGTCCATCGGCCGTCCAGCGCCGAGATCGCCGACGACGTCGTCGATCGCGCGGTCCTGGTCTTCGGTCTCCTCATAGGGGAAGCGGTCGACGAAGGCGGCGAAACCGGTATCGGGTTCGGCCACCTGTCCCTGGCGCAGGGCGCGCTCGGCTGCCGTCTTGATGAGCTCGCCCGCAATCTCGCGGATCCGCTCCTTCATTCGGGCCTTGCGGCGCTGCCAGGCCTCGCCGCCGAGCTTGTCGAGTGCCACGCCCTCGCTCTCGCTGCCGTAGCGGCTGAGCACGTCGATATTCTCGACCGGCACGTAGAGCTTGTCGCCCCCGGCATATTCCAGCGCGACGCAATCGTGCGGGCTGGTGCCGACCGGAATCTGGGTCAGGCCGTCATAGCGGCCGATGCCGTGGTCCATGTGGACGACAAGATCGCCCGGCGTGAGCGTCGCCAGCTCGGAGAGGAAGGCGTCGGTGCTCTTCTTGCGCTTCTTGCGGCGGACGAGGCGGTCGCCGAGCATGTCCTGCTCGGTGAGCAAAGCCACGTCGGCGGCGGTGAAGCCATGGTCGAGCTGGATGACGGTCAATGCCACCTGGCCCTTGGCGGCGGCGCCCAGCGCCTCCTGCCAATTGTCGGCCTCGGCGACTTTGGTCAGGCCATGGTCGGCAAGCAGCCCCTTGAGGCGCTCGCGGGAGCCGCTCGAGTAGCTGGCGAGCACGACCTTGTGCTTCGATTTGCGGAGCGCGTCGACATGATCGACGACCGCTTCGTAGATATTCGCATTCTGCGCCCGCTCCGGCGCGAAGTCGCGGGGCGCATCGACCTCGAAGTCGATAACGGTGGCGCTGTCGGGCTCGTGAAACGGAGTGACGACGTGCATCGGCTGCGCGTCGATCGCCGCGTCCCATTCGGCGCGGCTGAGGTAAAGCGCCTCGGGCTTGAGCGGGCGATAGCTGCCCGGGTCCGACGACTGCGCGCGCGAGCGATTTTCGTAATAATCGGCGATCGCCTCGAACCGCGCATCGACCGCGCCGGCGTCGCCCGCGTCGCGCACGACGAGGTCGTCCGGGCCGAGATGGTCGAAGAGGGTGTCGAGCCGCTCCTCGAACAAAGGCAGCCAATGGTCGAGCCCGGCCAGGCGCCGGCCCTCCGAAACCGCCTGGTAGAGCGGGTCGCCGGTGGCGGTGGCGCCGAACAGTTCGCGGTAGCGCGAGCGGAAGCGCTTGATGCTGTCCTCGTCGAGCAGGGTCTCGGAGGCGGGGAGGAGGGTGAAGCCCTCCACCCGTCCGGTGGTCCGCTGAGTGGCTGGATCGAAGCGGCGCACGCTCTCGATCTCGTCCCCGAAGAAGTCGAGGCGGAGCGCTTCTTCCTCGCCCGAGGGGAAGAGGTCGACAAGCCCGCCACGGACGGCGAATTCGCCAGCGTCGGCGACCGTCTCGGTGCGGGCATAGCCGTTGGCGCTCAGCAGCTGGGTGAGCTTGTCGAGATCGATCCGTTCGCCGGGAGCGAGATGCGCGACCAGTTGCCGGACGCGGAACGGCGTCAGCGTGCGCTGGGTCGCGGCATTGACGGTGGTGACCAGCAATTGCGGCTTGTCGGTCTTGCGCTGCAGCGCATGCAAGGTCGCCAGCCGCTCGGACGAAGCGCGCAGCGAAGGCGAGGCGCGGTCGTAGGGAAGGCAGTCCCAAGCCGGATAGCTCAGGGTCTCGAGCTCCGGGGCGAAATAATGGGCGGCATCGACGATATGGCGCATCGCCGCCTCGTCCGGCGCGATGAAGACGGCGCGGCCCTTTGCGGCGCGAGCGAGGTCGGCGGCGAGCCAGGGCACGAAGCCGACCGGGGCCCCGGCGAGCGACGTCGGCTTGGTGGCCGACAGGATCTTCTGGATGTCGGTCACTTATTCCGCATGCTTGATATAGTTGAGGGCCTTGAGGTCGCGCATCATCGCGCCGTCCCAGCGCTCGGGCACGGGCTGGGTTCCGATCGCCCACGCCATGATGTCGACGTCCTGCTCCTCCAGGAACGCCTCGTACCAGTCGATCTCCGCATCGTCCCAGCTTTCATGGTGCCGGTCGAAGAAGCCGCCGATCAAGATGTCGGCTTCCTTGGTGCCGCGGTGCCAGGCGCGGAAGCGGAGGCGTTTCAGACGGTGTTCGCGGTTCATGACGCTCCATGGGGAATTGGCCTGCGGGCTGGCGGAGCCTGCAGGCTTCGGGCTGTTTGCTGGCGCATGACCTGATCGGAAAACCGGTTCCCACTTTCCCGGATCATGCTTACGAAGTGCCCATCTAGTTATGCGCCCCGATATTCTCAATCCGCTCTTCGCCGAAGTGGAGGTGCTGAAAGGCATCGGCCCGGGCCTCGCCAAGCCGCTCAAGCGGCTGGGGCTGGAGCGCGTTGTCGACATCCTGTTCCATCTTCCGGTGAGCTGGATCGATCGCAAGCGCGTCGACCTGCTCGACGAGGCCGATGCGGGGCGCGTGGTGAGCGTGGTCGTCACGCCAACCGACTATCGCCAGGGGCGCGCGACCGGGCCTTTTCGAGTGATCGCGCAGGATCGCGCCGGCAACGCGCTCACCGTAACTTACTTCCGCAACCCCGGCTGGGCGCGCAAGCAGCTCCCGCTCGGCGAGCCGAAGCTCGTCTCGGGCCGGATGGAGATGTACGGCCAGGAGCTGCAGATCGTCCATCCGGACTATGTGCTCCCGCCCGACGAGGGCGACGCGTTGCCGGAGCGCGAGCCGGTCTATCCGCTCTCGGAAGGCCTCACCAACAACCGGATGGGTCAGCTGGCCGCGCAGGCGCTCGGCCGCATGCCCGACCTGCCCGAATGGATCGAGCCGAGCCTTGCCGCGGGCAAGGGGTGGCAGGGTTGGCAGACCTCGCTCCACAAGGCGCATCGTGATCCGGAGGCGGACGCGGCACGCGAACGACTCGCTTATGACGAGATCTTCGCCAACCAGCTCGCCTTGATGCTGGTGCGGGCATCGTCGCGCCGGCGCCGCGGGGTGCCGCTGCGCGGCGCCGGGCGGCTGCGGGCCCAGCTCAATCTGCCCTACGCGCCGACCGGCGCCCAGCACCGGGCGATCGACGAGATCGAGGGCGACCTGCAGCAGCAGGTGCCGATGCTGCGCCTGCTCCAGGGCGACGTCGGCTCGGGCAAGACTTTGGTCGCCCTGAAGGCCTTGCTGATCGCGGTCGAGGCCGGCGCCCAAGGGGCGTTGCTGGCGCCGACCGAGATATTGGCGCGCCAGCATTTCGAGACGTTGCGCCGCCAGCTCGCCGGCCTGCCGGTCAACGTCGCGATCCTGACCGGGCGCGAGAAGGGCAAGGCGCGGGAGGCGACGCTGATGGGCCTCGCCGACGGTTCGATCCACATCCTGGTCGGCACGCACGCCATCTTCCAGCAGCATGTCGCCTATCGCAATCTCGGCCTGGCCGTGGTCGACGAGCAGCACCGCTTCGGCGTCGCCCAGCGCATGATGCTCGCCGAAAAAGCCGAGACGCCGCCGCACCTGCTGGTGATGACCGCGACTCCGATCCCGCGCACGCTGACGCTGACCCATTATGGCGAGATGGAGGTCAGCCGGCTCGACGAAATGCCGCCGGGGCGCCAGCCGATCGAGACGCGGGTGCTGAGCGCCGAGCGCCTGCCGGAGGTGATCGACGCGCTCGGCCGGCACATGGACAAAGGTGGCCAAGCTTATTGGGTCTGCCCTCTGGTCGAGGAGAGCGAGGCGTCGGACCAGGCTGCGGCCGAGGATCGGGCGGCTCTGCTGCGGCAGCGCTTCGGCGACAAGGTCGGGCTGGTCCACGGCCGCATGAAGGGGCCGGAGAAGGACGCGGTGATGGAGGCGTTCGCGCGCGGCGCGCTGTCGGTGCTGGTGGCGACCACCGTGATCGAGGTCGGCGTCGACGTGCCCAATTCGACCCTGATGATCATCGAGGGGGCGGAGCGCTTCGGCCTCGCCCAGCTCCACCAGCTGCGCGGCCGGGTCGGGCGCGGCGACCAGAAATCGGTGTGCCTGCTGCTGCGCGGCAACGCTCTGTCGGAAACGGCGCGGGCGCGGCTCGCCTTGATGCGCGAGACGAACGACGGCTTCCGCATCGCCGAGGAGGATCTGCGGCTGCGCGGCGCCGGCGAAATTCTCGGCACGCGCCAGTCGGGCGAGGCACAGTTCCGGCTCGCAAGCCCCGAGCAGATCCAGGAACTGATCCAGTCCGCCACCGACGACGCGCGGCTGCTGGTCGACCGCGACGGCGGCCTCGAAGGCCCGCGCGGCCAGGCGGCGCGGACCTTGCTCTATCTGTTCGACCGCGACGCGGCGGTGGGCCTGCTGCGCTCCGGCTAGCGCGTCAGGACGCCGTGCTTCTTCTTGCCGAGGCTGAGCTTGAGCGGCTCGTCGCTCTCCAGCGTGATTGTGAAGGCCGGATCGCCGATCACCACGCCGTTCAGCCGCACCGCGCCTTCGGCGATCTTGCGGCGCGCTTCGCCGTTGGAAGCGGCGAAGCCGATCGCGGTCAGAGCCTGGACGATGCCGAGCCCTTCGCCGGTGACCGTCAGCGTCGGCAATGCCCCGCCGGCGGCGCCTTCCTCGAACGTGCGGCGCGCCGTCTCGGCCGCTTCCACGGCGGCGGCGCGGCCGTGCGCCATCGCCGTCGCCTCGTCGGCCAGCACCTTCTTGGCGTCGTTGATCTCGCTGCCCGGCAGCGCCTCGAGCCGCGCGATCTCGTCCAGCGGCAAATCGGTGAAGAGGCGCATGAAGCGGCCGACATCGGCATCCTGGGTATTCCGCCAGAACTGCCAGTAATCATAGGGGGCTAGCGCGTCAGCGTTCAGCCATACTGCGCCCGACATTGTCTTGCCCATCTTGCCGCCGTCCGCGGTCGTGATGAGCGGCGTGGTGATGCCGTAGACCTGGGTCGAATCGACGCGCCGCGCCAGCTCGACGCCGTTGACGATATTGCCCCACTGGTCCGAGCCGCCCATCTGCAGCCGGCACGCCGCGCGGCGCGACAGCTCGAGGAAGTCGTAGGCCTGCAGGATCATGTAGTTGAATTCGAGGAAGGACAAAGACTGCTCCCGGTCGAGCCGGAGCTTGACGCTGTCGAAGCTCAGCATGCGGTTCACCGAGAAATGCTGGCCGATGTCGCGCAGGAACGGGATATATTCGAGCGCGTCGAGCCACTCGGCATTGTCGACCATGATGGCGTCGGTCGGGCCGTCGCCGAAGGTCAGGAAGCGCTCGAACACGCGCTTGATCGAGGCGACGTTGGCCTGAATGACGTCGTCGGTCAGGAGCTTGCGCGCTTCGTCCTTGAAGCTCGGGTCGCCGATCTTGCCGGTGCCGCCGCCCATCAGCACGATCGGCTTATGGCCGGCCTGCTGGAGCCTCCGGAGTATCATGATCTGCACCAGGCTGCCGACGTGAAGCGAGGGCGCGGTCGGATCGAAGCCGATATAGCCCGGCACGACCTGCTTCGCCGCCAGGGCATCGAGGCCTTCCGGGTCGGTGATCTGGTGGATATAGCCGCGTTCGTCGAGCAGGCGGAGGAGATCGGATTTGTATTCGGTCATGGCGCCGTGCGCCTAGCATGAGGAGAACGCCTTGCAAACGCACCGGTTGATTCCGCACCCTTCCACGCCGCCAGACCAAGTGCGGGCCGTCTCTGTTGAGACCATCGTCACCGCAGACGACCTGTTGCTCACATTCGTGGTGGATGGTGCCGAGGCTTTGCTGATCCCGGACTGGGTGCAACCCGAGAGAGCCGATGATCTCTGGCAAACAACCTGCTTCGAGCTTTTTCTGAAGCCAGCGGATTCGGACGGTTATTGGGAGTTCAACTTCTCGCCTTCCACCCAATGGGCTGCGTATCGCTTCGATCGCCATCGCGAGGGTATGCGCAACGCCGCGCTCAGCATCGATCCCCATATCGAACGCGGCGACGGGCAATCCGGCTACTTGATCGAGGTGGACGTCGATCTCTCGGATGTCCCGTCGATCAGCTGTCGAATGGGGTTGTCCGCGGTGATCGAGGAAAAGTCCGGCCGTAAGTCCTATTGGGCGCTCGCCCATCCGCCCGGCGACCCCGATTTCCACAACGGGGATTGCTTTGCCCTCACACTCCCGCCAGCAAGCTAGACCCATGAAAACAGGCCTCGACCGACTCCTCGCCGATCCCGCTCTGCGCGCGCCTCTGGAAGGCCGCCGCGTCGCGCTTCTCGCCCATCCTGCCTCGGTGACGGCGGACCTCACCCATTCGCTGGACGCCCTGGTGGCGGCCGGGGTCAACGTCACGGCGGCGTTCGGTCCGCAGCACGGCCTGCGCGGCGACAAGCAGGACAATATGGTCGAGTCGCCCGACTATAACGATCCGGCGCACGGCATTCCGGTCTTCAGCCTCTACGGCGAGGTGCGGCGGCCGACCGGCCAGTCGATGGGCACGTTCGACGTGATGCTCGTCGACCTGCAGGATCTGGGCTGCCGCATCTACACCTTCATCACGACTTTGCTCTACGTGCTTGAGGCCGCCGCCGAGCATGGCAAGACTGTCTGGGTGCTCGACCGCCCCAATCCCGCCGGTCGCCCGATCGAGGGCCTGACGCTCCGTCCGAGCTGGGAGAGCTTCGTCGGCGCCGGGCCGATGCCGATGCGCCACGGCATGACGCTTGGCGAGTTGGGCCTGTGGTTCATCGATCATTTCAAGCTCGACGTCGATTATCGCGTCATCGAGATGGAGGGCTATGCGCCGGACGCGGCTCCCGGCTTCGGCTGGCCGACCGAGCGGATCTGGATCAATCCCAGCCCCAACGCTCCCAATCTGTCGATGGCGCGCTCCTATGCCGGCACGGTCATGCTCGAGGGCGCGACGCTGTCGGAGGGCAGGGGGACGACCCGGCCGCTGGAACTGTTCGGCGCGCCCGACATCGACGCCCGCGCCGTCATCGCTGAGATGCGCGCCTTCGCGCCACACTGGCTGGCGGGCTGCGCGCTTCGCGAAATCTCGTTCGAGCCGACCTTCCACAAGCATGTCGGCCAGCTCTGCCGCGGCGTCCACATCCACCCCGAAGGGGCCTTCTACGACCATGAGGCCTTCAAGCCCTGGCGGCTGCAGGCGCTCGCCTTCAAGGCGATTCGCCGGCTCTACCCCGATTACGAATTGTGGCGCGACTTCCCCTACGAATATGAGTTCGGGAAGCTGCCCATCGACGTGATCAACGGCTCGCCGCTGCTCCGGGAATGGGTGGACGACGCGTCTGCGACGGCGGCCGATCTCGATGCGCTGACCGTGCCCGACGAACAAGCCTGGGCCGAGGAACGGCGGCCCTATCTGCTCTACTGAGCGGCGACCTTATCGTCGCGGCGGCGGTGGCACGGCCCTACGCCAGGGTTCTGCGCCCCAACCCTGCTCGACATGGGCAGGTTTGGGCCGGGTCTTGGCCGCGGTGAGCTCGATCGGCTGGGCGAAGCGGAGGCCGGCGAGGCCATTGTTGATCCACATCACGGACGCGCCCACATCGCCGAGGATGCCGAGGGCGATCGCCACCGTCTGACCGACCTTCAGACCATCCGCCTGATCGACGCAGACGCCACTCGTCGAGATGTTCCGAACCCGGTGCTTGCTGACCCCCGAACCGAATGCAGTGACGACCGCCGACAGGAACACGCTTTCCCGCGGTGCACGCCGCTTCTCGGCGTTGTTGCGGTCGTCGGGCAGGAGTTCGTCAACGTCGGACACGGGTCTGATCCAGGCCTTCGGCTTCAGCTCTTGCGGCTCAGCGTGCGCATTGCGTCGTCGAGGCCCTCCAGCGTCAGCGGATACATGCGGTCCTGCATCAAGGCCCGGATCATGCCGATCGACTGGGTGTAGCCCCAATACTGCTCCGCCGTCGGATTGAGCCAGACCGCACTCGGATAGGTGTTCACGATCCGCTGCATCCACACCGAGCCGGCTTCCTCGTTATAATGCTCGACCGAGCCGCCGGGCATGTTGATCTCATAGGGCGACATCGAGGCGTCGCCGACGAAGACCAGCTTGTAGTCGTGGCCATATTTGTGGAGCACGTCCCAGGTCGGCGTGCGCTCGGTGAAGCGGCGGCGATTGTCCTTCCATACTCCTTCATAGAGACAATTGTGGAAGTAGAAGAATTCGAGGTTCTTGAATTCGCCGGTCGCGGCCGAGAATAGTTCTTCACAGACCTTGATATGCGGGTCCATCGAGCCGCCCACATCGAGGAAGAGCAGAAGCTTCACCGCATTGTGACGCTCGGGTCGCATGCGGATGTCGAGCCAGCCCTGGCGCGCGGTGCCGTCGATCGTCGCGTCGAGATCGAGCTCGTCGGCCGCGCCCTCGCGGGCGAAGCGGCGCAGGCGGCGGAGCGCGACCTTGATGTTGCGCGTGCCGAGTTCGACCTTGTCGTCGAGATCCTTGAACTCGCGCTTGTCCCAAACCTTGAGCGCGCGGAAGTTGCGGTTCTCCTTCTGGCCGATGCGCACGCCGGCCGGGTTGTAGCCCTCCGCACCGTAGGGCGACGTGCCGCCGGTGCCGATCCACTTGCTGCCGCCCTGGTGGCGGCCTTTCTGCTCGGCGAGTCGCTTCTTCAGCTCCTCCATGATCTTTTCCCAGCCGCCGAGCGCCTCGATCTTCTTCTTCTCCTACTAGGAGAGATAGAGGCTCGAGATCGCGCGCAGCCATTCCTCGGGGATGTTCGCTTCCGCCGCGTCGCTCATCAGCTCGAGGCCCTTGAAGACGTGGCCGAAGACCTGGTCGAACTTGTCGAGGTGGCGTTCGTCCTTCACGAGTGCGGCGCGCGAGAGATAGTAGAAATGCTCGACGCGCTGGTCGGCGAGGTCGGCCTGCAGCGCCTCCATGAGCGTCAGGTATTCCTTCAAGGTGACGGGCACCTTGGCGGCCTTGAGCTCATGGAAGAAGGTCACGAACATGCGCGGGGCTCCGGCGGCGGACGATTGGGCCGTTATAGCATCTCGGCCGGCGCGTGAAATGCCGGATCGGCGCGATCAGGACT
>JAFAEZ010000095.1 GCA_023423775.1 Pseudomonadota bacterium | reverse complement strand
GCCCTATAGGCCGCGACTCCCCACATCGCCTGCGGCTCAAACGTGGTCGGTGCGGGCAGTCGCTGCCGTTCTCGCCCGCATGCCATCAAGGCTCCACGCGCCAGGACCAGCGAAGACGAGGTACAGGAAGACGAAGCAATAGAGGATCGCCGCGTCGCCCATATTGTTGACCGGAAACGGATTCTGCGGCGCGTGTGCCATCCAGTAGGCGACCGCCATCGTGCCGGAGGCGACGAACGCCGCGGGCCGGGTGAACAGGCCGAGCGTGATCAGCAGGCCGGCGACCAGTTCAACGATGCCGGCGAAGGCGCCCGGATTGTTGAGAGCGAGGCCGGACCCGGCCATCTCGCCGCCAGGGAAGCCCAGGAATTTCTGGGTGCCGTGCTCCAGGAAGATCAGCCCCGAAACAATACGCAGAGCGGCAAGCGCATAAGGCGACCTGCGAGCGATCCCGACTTCATCGAGCATGCGAAACCTCCTGTTCTCTCCGTCCCGCGCGGGGTTCTCGAGGCTCCGCCGAGACATCTCTTGGTCGCACAATCATTATTAGCCCGCAACGGCCGCGGTGACCTCGGTGCTGGCCGTTCTTCCCATCCTTCGCACGCGCACCAATTGATCGATAGAACCATACACAGCCTTCGCTTTAATTGAATTGCCCGATCACAGCCCGGTTCCCACCTAGGAAGGAGACCATTCGCAGAAAGGATATCTTCTATGTCAGACACGCGCACGAGAGAGGCCACCGGTTCGACCACGGGGGTGGGAGCACCGGCCCCCAGCGACCGCAACTCACTCACCATCGGCTCCGATGGTCCGATCGTGCTGCACGACGTCCATTTCCTCGAGCAGATGGCGCATTTCAATCGCGAGAAGACGATCGAGCGCCAGCCCCACGCCAAGGGCTCGGGCGCGTTCGGCATCTTCGAGACGACCGAGGATGTCTCGGCCTTCACCAAGGCCGCTCTTTTCCAGAAAGGCGCCAAGACCGACATGCTCGCCCGCTTCTCGACGGTCGCCGGCGAGCAGGGCAGCCCCGACACCTGGCGCGACGTGCGCGGTTTCAGCCTCAAATTCTACACCGACGAGGGCAATTACGACCTGGTCGGCAACAACACGCCAGTCTTCTTCGTACGCGATCCGATGAAGTTCCCGCACTTCATCCGCAGCCAGAAAAGGCTTCCGGACAGCGGCTTGCGCGACAACCACATGCAATGGGACTTCTGGACCAGCAATCCGGAGAGCGCGCACCAAGTCACCTATCTGATGGGCGAACGCGGCCTCCCGCGCAGCTGGCGCCAGATGAACGGCTACGGCTCGCACACCTATATGTGGATCAACGCCGCCGGCGAGAAATTCTGGGTGAAATATCATTTCCACACCCAGCAGGGCATGGCCTTCTTCTCGAACGAGGAGGCCTCGGCCATGTCCGGCGCCGATGCCGACTTCCACCGTCGCGACCTGTTCGAGGCGATCGCCCGCGGCGAGCACCCGAGCTGGAGATTGTCGGTCCAGGTGATGCCCTATGAGGAAGCCAAGACCTACCGGATCAACCCGTTCGACCTGACAAAGACCTGGCCGCATGCCGACTATCCGCTGATCCCGGTCGGCACGATGACGCTCAACCGCAACCCGGAGAACTTCTTCGCCCAGATCGAGCAGGCAGCCTTCTCGCCCGGCAACATTGTGCCCGGCATCGGCCTCTCGCCCGACAAGATGCTGCTCGGCCGCGCCTTCGCCTATAACGACGCGCAACGGAACCGGATCGGCGCGAACTTCCACCAGCTGCCGGTCAACCAGCCCAAGGTGCCGGTGAACAGCTACATGGTCGATGGCCCGATGAACTATCACCACACTGGCGCCGCGCCGGTCTACGCACCCAACAGCGCCGGCCGGCCCTGGGCGGACGAGACCGGACCGGCCGACGACGGCTGGGAAGCGGACGGCGCGATGGTGCGCAGCGCCTACAAGCTGCGGCCGGGCGATGACGACTTCACCCAGCCCGGCATTCTGGTGCGCGAGGTGTTCGACGATCGCCAGCGCGCCGCTTTGATCGACCAGGTCGCGGGCAGCTTGCTCGGCGGCGTGCGCGAGCCGGTGCTGGGGCGTGCCTTCCAATATTGGAAGAATATCGACCCGGATGTCGGCCAGCGCATCGAGGACAAGGTCCGCGCCGGCGCCGCGCCGCAGCCAGCCGAGGGCATGGGCGAGAGCTGAGCTCCGCCCGCGGGCGCTTCGTCCTGCCGAAGGGCCGGGCGGCGCCCGCCTTGGCAACCCCTTTGGCCACCGACTGTTGTCCGGAGGCCTGTCCATTCCAATAGGAGACGAGCGTCATGACGACGTACAAGGTCGGCTACCTGATCGGCAGCCTCGCCACCCAATCGATCAACCGCAAGCTCGCCAATGCGCTGATCCGCCTCGCTCCGGACGGCCTCGAATTCTCGGAGATCCCGTTCCGCGACCTGCCGCTCTACAGCTACGATTATGACGACGATTATCCGCAGGTCGCCAGGGAGTTCAAAGCCGCGATCAAGGCTTCCGACGCGATCCTTTTCGTGACGCCGGAATATAATCGCTCGATACCCGGCGGGCTCAAGAACGCGATCGACTGGGCGAGCCGTCCCTACGGCACCAACGCCTTCACCCGCAAACCGTCGGCCGTGATCGGGACTTCGCCAGGCGCGATCGGCACCGCCATCGCGCAGCAGAGCCTACGGAGCGTGCTGAGCTTCTGCAACTCGCCGCAGATGAACGCGCCCGAAGCGTACATTCAGTTCACACCCAACATGATCACCGACGACGGTGAGGTTACGGTGGATTCGACCAGGGAATTTCTGCGCGGCTACATGGCCGAATTCCACGCCTTCATCAGCCGGGTGCTCACCGTCCTGCCACGCGAGGATTGAGGAACATGCCGGGCCGAGACACGGCCTGGCCCTTCCCTAAGGCGCATCGGCGACCATCCGCCGCAGGGTCTCGATCTGGTCGGCCTCGTGCGCCGGCTTGTCGGTGCGGATCCGCGAGATGCGCGGGAAGCGCATCGCCAGCCCCGATTTGTGGCGCTTGCTCTCGTGGATGGAGTCGAAGGCGACCTCGAGCACGAGGCTCTTCTCGACCTCGCGAACCGGGCCGAAGCGCTGGACCGTGTTGTTGCGGACGAAGCGGTCGAGCCACATCAATTCCTCGTCGGTAAAGCCGAAATAGGCCTTGCCGACCGGCAGCAGCTCGCCTTCGTCGGTCCAGCAGCCGAACGTGTAGTCGGAATAATAAGAGGAGCGCTTCCCCGAGCCGCGCTGCGCGTACATCAGCACGCAGTCGGCGACGAGCGGGTCGCGCTTCCATTTGTACCAATGGCCGACCTTGCGCCCGGGCACGTAGGGGCTGTCGCGCCGCTTGAGCATCACGCCCTCGATCGCGGCGTCGCGGGCACCGCCGCGGATTTCCTCCAGCTGCTCGAAAGTCTCCGCCTCGATCAAAGCGGACAGGTCGAACCGTTCCGGGTCCAGTGCCTTTACGAACGCCTCGAGCCCTTTACGGCGCTCCTCCCAGCTGAGGGCGCGTAGGTCGTTCAGACCGTCGAACAGGATGTCGTAAAGCCGCACGAAGGCCGGATAATCGGCCAGCATCTTCGGCGAGACGATCTTCCGCCCGAGCCTCTGCTGGAGCGCGTTGAAGCTCGCCGCGCCGCCGCCATGCTCCTCCGCGCCCTGGAACGTGCCGCGCACGAGCAACTCGCCGTCGACTACACCGTCCCGATCGAAAGCGGCGGCGACCTCGGGAAAGCTGCGCGTGATGTCGTCGCCGGCACGGCTGTACAGCCGGGTTTCGCCGGCCACGCGGACGATCTGGACCCGGATACCGTCCCATTTCCACTCCGCGGCATAATCCTCCATCGACACGCGCGCATCCTCCAGCGGATGCGCCAGCATGAAGGGCCGGAAGACCGGGACATTGTGCGCCGTGGGCTGCTCGCCCTTCCCTTCGGCCCAGGCGAAGAGCGGCAGATAGGGCGGGCCGATGCCGTGCCACACTTCCTCCACCGCATCGACGTCGAGGCCGAAGGCGGCAGCGAGCGCGGTCTTGGCGAGCCGCGCCGAGACGCCGATCCGCAATTCGCCGGTGGCGAGCTTCAGCAGGGCGTAGCGGCCGCTGGCGTCGAGATGGTCGAGCATCTCGGCGAGCGCGGCGGGCGCCTCCGATCGGCCGAGGCTCGCCAGCCGCTCGACCACGTTCGAGATGCGAAGCGTGCCGTCGTCGATATCCGCGGGCTGCGCGATCGCCTTGGGCCAGAGCAAAGACACGGTCTCGGCCGTGTCGCCGACATAGTCGCGGCTCATATGGAACAGCACCGGATCGACCCGCTCCTCGGTGATGGCGCGGATCAGGGCGGGCTTCACGGCGGGAATGTTGAGCTCGCCGGTGAGCGCAGCGAGCGCGTAGCCGCGATCGGGGTCGGGCGTACGCTGCAGATAATCGCCGATCAGCTTGAGCTTGGCATTGCGCGAGCGCGTATAGACGAGGCCGTCCAGAAGCTGGGAGAATTCGCGCATCGCGTCCGTAACGTATCGACCCGGCGATGGGGTTCCAACCGCCGCCGGTCAGACGAGGGCGAGCGCGCTCACCGTCACGACGAGGCCGGCGAGGAGCAGCAGCGACGCGATGCCGACCCGGATCGCCTGCACCGGCGCAACTGCCGCGAGGCGGTCGCCGAGCGCTATGGCCGGCACGCTGGCGGCGGTGACCCCAGCGGCCGCGCCAAGGGCCGTGAACACCAGTGAATCGTGATGGGCCGCAAGCGCGCCGGTGACGAACTGGGTCTTGTCGGCAAATTCGGCGAGGAAGAAGCAGCCCAGGCTGGTGAGGAACGCGCCGGTCCTCCAGGTCGTGCCCAGATCGGGCGGCGAGGGGCGCATGAGGCCGAAGATCCCGGCGGAAAGCAAAGAGACCGCGACCAGCAGCGCCGCGGCCCGCGCCGTGATGAAATCGTGGATGATCACGCCGCCAAACGCCGCCAACAAGGCGTTGGCGAGCGCGGCCAGAACTACCCCGGCAAGGATCGGGGCCGGCCGCCGGAAGCGGACGGCGAGCGCCATGACGAGCAATTGGGTCTTGTCACCCCATTCGGCGAGCAGGGCGACGACGAAAGCGGGGAGGAGCGCGTCCACCCCGATCAGGCGCCCAGGCGCACCGAGATCGAGGCAAGCATCGCCTGGCTGGCGAGCTCGTCCGCACGCTCGCAGCCGATGGCGTCGTGCAGCCGGTCGAGATAGAGCGAAGCAGGCCACGGATGGTCGTCCGACATCGCCCGCTCCATCGCCTCGGCCAGGCGGACGACCGGGGTCAGGCCGTAGGCAGCGGCGGTGCGACGGATGATCGCTACATTCTCGCTGACGCCGCCCCCCCCGGTGCGCACGAGCCGCTGGAGGCTTTCGAGGCGCTCGCACAAATCTGCGCGCACCAGCATCATCGCATCATGTTCGGCCCGCATGTTCCGGCTCCCGCCTCAGGGACTGGAGGCCAGCATGCGCCGATATGGTTGCAGTGATGTTAAGCTCTCTCTGCGCCCTTCCGGCCTTGACATATCGCGCGGACAGCGGCAGAGGCGACCACGCATGAGCGGCGGCGACGCCGCTTTCATTTCTTCTGCAAACCACCAGTTTTGAGAGGCCGCCATGGCGAAGCCCGCAACCGTCAAGATCAAGCTCGTGAGCACCGCCGACACCGGCTTCTTCTACGTCACCAAGAAGAATCCGCGGAACATCACCGAGAAGATGACCTTCCGCAAGTACGACCCGCGCGTGCGCAAGCATGTCGAGTTCAAGGAAGCCAAGATCAAGTAAGGCCGCTTCGCGCGCCAGCCGTCCCACCGGGGCGGCGCTTGACACCTGGAAACCCCGGCCTCGCGCCGGGGTTTTCTGCGTTCAGGGCTGTTCGAGCGTTCCGGGAACGGCCTGATCGGCCGCGGCGCGGCTCAGCCGTGCCGCCTCGAGCAGCGAAGCCACTTCCTCGACGAAGCGGATCACCGATATCGGCTTGGACACATAGCCTTCGGCGCCGGCGTCGCGGATCCGCTCCTCGTCGCCCTTTGCCGCATAAGCGGTAACGGCCATGATCGGGATCACCCTCAGATCCTCGTCGGCCTTCACCTGCTCGATCAGCTCGAGCCCGCTGATATGCGGCATCTGGATATCCATGACGATGAGGTCCGGTTCGAACGCACGGGCTTGCTCGAGCGCCTCGCGGCCGTCGCGGACGGGCTCGGCTTCATAGCCGTGGGCGCGGAGCAAATCGCAGAACAGCTTCAGATTGAGTTCGTTGTCCTCGACAACGAGGATTTTTTTCGCCACGCGCAAACCTTCTGAAGCCCCCAACATCTTAGGCGATGAAGATTAAGGAAACAAACGCGGATAATGCGGTAGCTCTGGCGCTCTCCGCATTGAGCTGGACGCTGTCGGACGGCGCCCGCGCCGAGCGGCTGCTCGCTCTTACCGGACTGACGCCCGACGACCTGCGCACGCGCATCGCCGAGCCTTCGGTCCTCGCGGCCACCCTCGCCTTTCTCGAAGCCCACGAACCGGACCTGCTCGCCTGCGCCGAGGCGATCGGCGTGAAGCCGGCCGAAATCGTCGCCGCACGGAGCCTGCTGGAATCATGAACCGCCCACTGTTGATTACCGACTGCGACGAAGTCCTGGTCCATATGCTCACCCATTTCGCCGACTGGGTGGACGAAGCGCACGGCTTCGAATTTTCGCTCGACGCCAAGCATTTCCGCGACGCGGTGCGCGACCGCCGGAACGGCGAGCCTGTGCCCGAAGCAAAGATCTGGCCCCTGCTCGACAGCTTCTTCGACAGCGAGATGCACCGCCAGAATATCGTGCCCGGCGCCGCCGAGGCCCTGGCCGAAATCGGCGAGGTCGCCGACATCGTCGTGCTTACCAATATCGGCGACCAATATCACGCCAATCGCGTACGCCAGCTCGAAGCGTTCGACATCCGCCATCGCGTGCTCTGCAACCAGGGCGGCAAGGGCCGGCCCGTCGCCGAGCTGATCGAGCAAACCCGGCCGTCCGTCGCGGTGTTCGTCGACGACCTCCATATCCATCACGAATCGGTCGCAAAGCACGCTCCCGAAGTGTGGCGCCTGCACATGATCGCCGAACCGCGCGTCGCCGCGCACATGCCGGCGGCGGCGCATGCCCACACTCGGATCGACGACTGGAGCTCTGCGACGTCGTGGATACTTAGCCGCTTCGCCGACGGGGCGACGGCGACCGGCTGACGCCTAGCGGGGCGCCGTCGCGGTATCGATCAAGGCGGCGAGGCCCGCCGCGATATCGTCCTGCCGGTACGGTTTCTGGATGACCGGGACCGTTTCCGCGCGCTCCGCGACACCATATTCGCCGTAACCGGTGGCGTAGAGATAGGGTATGCCGCGGCCGCGCAGCACGTCGGCGACGGCAAAGCTGCGCCCCGAATTGATGTTGACGTCGAGCACCGCCGCATCGATCGGCTCGGCTTCGACGAGTTCGAGCGCCTGCGCGACGCGCGTTGCGGGGCCGATCACGACGCATCCAAGCGCAAGGAGCATATCCTCCAGCGCCATCGCGACTAAGGGCTCGTCCTCCAGCACCAGCACGCGGGCGCCGGCGAGGCCGCTCACAGGCCTGCCTCCGGCAACGGCGCGTCTATGGTGCAGCAAACGCCATCGGGATCGAAGGCGATCACCACCTTGCCGCCGAACTCGGCCGCCAGGCCCCGCTCGATCATGCGGCTACCGAAGCCGCGGCGCTCCGGCACCACCACCGGCGGGCCGCCCTGCTCGCGCCAGCTGAACGCCAGACGATCGCCGGCGGGATCGGGCTCGACCGACCAGCGGATCAGAACGCGCCCGGCCGGCACCGACAGGGCACCATATTTGACCGCGTTCGTCGCAAGCTCGTGCAGCGCGAGCGCGAGCGAGACTGCGGTCTTGGGTGCGAGCTTCAGGTCGGCGCCTGCAATATCGAAGCGGTCTTCGCCACGATAGGGCGCGACGGCGTCCTCAATCAGCTGGCGCATCGAGGCGGCTTCCCAGTTGCTACGGGTCAGCAGATTGTGCGCCGCCGACAGCGCGCTCAGGCGTCCGTCAAAGCTGCTCCGCGCCTCGGCCGACGCATGTTCGTCCTTGAACGACTGCTGCGCGATGGCCTGGACGATGGCGAGCGTGTTGCGCACCCGGTGATTAAGCTCGTTCAGGAGCAGGCGCTGATGCTCCTCCGCTTTCTGCGATTCCGTGCTGTCGAACCCTTCCACGAAGATGCCGCCGACTTCGCCATCCGCGCCGAAGATCGGCTGGTAGACGAAATCGACGTAACGCAGCTCCGCCGGCCCCTCTTTGGTGCGCTGCAGGGTGACCGGCACGCGACGCCCGACATAGGCCTCCCCCGACTGGTAGACCGTATCCAGCAGTTCGACGAAGCCCTGGCCGACGACCTCGGGCAAGGCCTCGCGCACCGGCTTCCCGGTGAGGTCGCGGTGGCCGACGAGTTGCATGTAGGAATCGTTGGTCAATTCGAAGATGTGGGCGGGCTCGCGGAGGACGGCGATGAAGCCGGGGGCCTGGCGGAAGAGGTCGCGCAATCTGGCACTCTCCTCCGTGCGGCGTTCGACCTCTTCGGCAAGGGTTCGGTTGGCACGGCGCAGCGTTTCGGCCGCTTCCTGCCGCATCCGTACCGCTTCGGCGAGCGCGGTCGCCCGCTCGCGCTCCGTTTCATAGGCGCGCGCGCCGGCCAGCGCGGAAGCCATCTGCCCCGCGAGCAGCCCCAGGAAGGAGCAATATTCCTCGTCGAGAGGACGATGCGGGTTGAGCCCGGCGACGAGAAAGCCGATCGGCGGCTCGTTGCCCTGCCCCTCCAGCGCAACCGTCAAGGCGGTCGAAGGCGGCTGCTGCCACGCCCCGGTCGGCAAATCCGCCGCCAGCCCATCAAGCGCGACCTCCAACCGGTCGCCGCCGCCCGCAATCTGTCCTGCCGGCCAGAGCGTGTCCGTGAGATCGAGCCGTTCGGGGGCCAAGGCGCTCCCTCGGGCGACCCCACTCGCGGCCGCGAGGTGAGTCTCTCCGTTGGCGTCGAACAGATAGATGAGAGCGAAGGGCAGATCGTGGGGATTATGGCCGAGCTGGCGCTCCGAGATGTCCAGCACGCTCTGCCGCGAGTCGGCGGACGCCAGGCCGGCCGCGAGGCCGCCAAGCGACGCCAGCCGCCGTTCGCTGATGACGCGCTCGGTCTCCTCGGACACCGCACAGAACAGGCCCTCCACCTGGCCGGTGTCGCCGATCAGCGGACTGTAGGAGAAGGTGTGGTAGGTCTCTTCCGGATAGCCGTTGCGCTGCAGGAGCAAGAGCAGGGCGCGGTCCCACGTCGCCTCACCTTTTTCGTAGACCGAACGGATGCGGCCCTCGATCTGCGGCCAGATCTCGGCCCACAAGATGCGTGTCGGCATGCCCAGCGCATGCGGATGCTTGTTGCCGAGCGTCGGGCGGTAGGCGTCGTTGTAGAAGAAGGCGACATCCTCGCCCCAGCCGAGCCACATCTCGAACCGCGACGTCAGCAGCAGGCGGAGCGCGACCTTCAGCGTCTCGGGCCAGCCATCGGGCGGCCCGAGCGGCGTGGCGGCCCAATCATGGGCCTGCATCAGCCGCGCCATCTCGCTGTCGCCGACGAAAATATCCTCGTGACCGGTCAGTGACGGCGCGGCAGCCTTCAAGTGGATTATCCAGACCTGATAAGGAATTGCGGAGAGACTCGTCCTTAGGCGAACGCCCGCGCCCTGAACAAATGGAGCCAATTCCGGTTCCAAGGCGCAGGGTCGTGGCAAAATTGGCCCGCCTCGGCGCGCAGGCTGCTTGACCCGGGCCCTGCTCCTCTGCTTGAGGATTTGGAATGACCGACACGATCGCAGCGCGCCTGGCTAGCCAGAACATCACCCTCCCCACTCCCGCGGCCCCGGTGGCCGCCTATGTGCCGACCGTCCAGGTCGGCAACATGCTGTACCTTTCGGGGCAGCTCCCATTCGACGCCGACGGCAAGATCATGACCGGTCGCCTCGGCGAGGACCGCGACGTCGATTTCGGCTATGCCGCCGCTCGCGCATGCGGCGTGATGATCCTCGCCCAGATCAAGGCCGCGCTCGGCGACCTCGACAAGGTCGAGCGGATCGTGAAGCTCGGCGTGTTCGTCAGCAGCGCCGACGGCTTTACCGACCAGCCCAAGGTGGCCAACGGCGCCTCCGAGCTGATGGAACAGGTCTTCGCCGATGCCGGCCGTCATACCCGCAGTGCCGTCGGCGTGCCCGTGCTTCCGCTCGGCGCGGCGGTCGAGGTCGATGCGATCGTCGCCATCAAGCAAGGCTGAGCCGATCAAGAAGCCGAAGGCCGCGGCCCGCGACCGCGGCCGCCTCGCGCAGCTGGTCGCCTACCCTTATGCGCATAGGGGCCTGCACGGCCGCGGGCCGATCGAGAACAGCCGCGCCGCTTTTGCCGCCGCGGTCGCTCGGCGCCACGGCATCGAGCTCGACGTCCAGGCGAGCCGGGACGGCGATGCCTTCGTCTTCCACGATTACGACCTCCACCGCCTGACCGGCGAGAGCGGCGCTGTGCGTGACCGCGGGTCGGACGAGCTCGCGCGCATCCGCCTTGCCGGGACCGACGAGACGATCCCGACATTGCCCGAGATACTGGAGCTGATCGGCGGGCGCGTGCCTTTGCTGATCGAGGTCAAATCGCCCAACCGCCGGGTGGATGCCCTCTGCCGATCGGTGCGTGCCGCTCTTGAGGGCTATCCGGGCGTCGCGGCCGTGATGTCGTTCAACCCCCAAATCGGGCGCTGGTTCGCACGCAATGCGCCGGAGATCGTGCGCGGTCTCGTCGTCACCGAGGAGAACCGCCGGGGGCTGCGCGGCAGGATCGGGCGCCGGCTCGCCTTCATGCGGGCACGCCCCCATTTCCTCGCCTACGACATTCGCGATCTCCCCTCGCGCTTTGCCGCATGGGCGCGCGACCGCGGGCTGCCGATCCTGACCTGGACGGTACGCACGCCCCGCGACGGCGCCACCGCCGAGGTCCACGCCAGCCAGATCATCTACGAGATCCCGCCGCGATGAGCGCAGGCCTCCTCGCCCGCGTCGGCGACGGGGTCGCAAGCTTCGCCGCCGAGGATTGGGACCGGCTTGCCGGCGCCGAAAACCCTTTCCTCAGCCACGCCTTCCTGGCTGCGCTGGAAGAGTCGGGCAGCGGCGGCGCCGGCGCCGGCTGGCAGCCCGTCCCGATGGCGATCGACGGCCAGGACGGACACCCGGCAGCGGTCATGCCGGCCTATCTGAAGAGCCACAGCCAGGGCGAATATGTCTTCGACCATGCCTGGGCGGACGCCTACCACCGAGCCGGCGGCGATTATTATCCCAAGCTTCAGATTGCGGTGCCGTTTACGCCGGTTCCGGGGCCGCGGCTGCTGACGCCCGACCGGACGCTGGCGCCGGCCCTGATCGGCGCGGCCGAGGCGCTGGTGCGCAACAACGATCTCTCCTCGGCCCACGCGACCTTCCTCGCCGAGGCGGATCTCGGTGCCTTCCGCGCCGCCGGGTGGCTGATCCGGGTCGACAGCCAGTTCCACTGGCACAATGAAGGCTTCGCCGGCTTCGAGGACTTCCTCGCCACGCTCGCCTCCCGCAAGCGCAAAGCGATCCGCAAGGAGCGCGCCGCGGCGCTCGACGGCCTCACCGTCGAGCATGTCAGCGGGGCTGCGATCACCGAGGCGCATTGGGACGCCTTCTGGCATTTCTACCAGGATACCGGTGCCCGCAAATGGGGACGGCCCTATCTGACCCGCGCCTTTTTCTCCATGCTCGGCGAGCGCATGGCCGACCGCGTGCTGCTCGTCTTCGCGCTGCGCGACGGCACGCCGATCGCGGGCGCGCTCAACATGATCGGCGCCGACACACTGTACGGCCGCTATTGGGGCGCGATCGAAGACGTGCCGCACCTCCATTTCGAGATCTGCTATTATCAAGCGATCGACATCGCGATCGCGCGCGGCCTGAAGCGGGTCGAGGCGGGCGCTCAGGGCGGCCACAAGCTCGCCCGCGGTTACCGGCCCGTGCCGACCTACTCGGCCCATTATCTCGCCCATCCCGGCCTACGCCGCGCGGTCGCGGACTACCTCGAGTCGGAACGGCGGGCGGTGACCGAGGAGATTGAGGCGCTGCGCGCCATGGGCCCGTTCCGCAAAGGTTGACGGGGCGGCTTGCCGGTGCCGCCCCACCCCTCTTATGCTCCGCAAAAACAGGGGATGCCTACATGCTGAAATGCCTTTGCGCCGTTGCTTTGCTGGCCGGAGTGAGCGGGACCGCCCTCGCCGCGCCTGCCGAGGGACCAACCCGCACGTTCACGGCGCGAGACCTGTTCTCGCTCGAAGTCGCTGCCGACCCGCAGATCAGCCCCGACGGCAGCCGTGTCGCCTATGTGCGCCGCTCGGCCGACATCATGACCGACCGGATGCGGCCGACCATCTGGCTGGTCGACACGCGCACCGGCCAGCAGACGCCGCTCGTTGCGGGAACCGGTGCGCACAGCCAGCCGCGCTGGTCACCGGACGGCAAGAGGCTCGCTTATGTCTCCTCGGCTGAGGGCGGCGCGCCGCAATTGTTCGTGCGCTGGATGGATTCGGGTGAATCGGTCCGGATCACCGGCCTTCCCGATTCGCCCTCGGGAATTGCCTGGTCGCCCGACGGACGGCAGATCGCTTATTCGATGTTCGTGCCCGACGAAGGGCTGAAGCTCGGCACCACGCCGCCCAAGCCCGAAGGCGCGAAATGGGCGCCGCCGCTCGAGATCCACTCGGCCGTCACCTACCGCACCGACGAGGAAGGCTATCTGAAGCCCGGTTTCACCCAGATCTTCCTGGTCTCGGCCGATGGCGGCGCGGCGCGGCAGCTCACCTTCGGCGCGGTCAACAATGGCGGTTCGCTGTCCTGGAGCCCGGACGGACGCATCCTCTATTTCAGCGGCAACCGCTCGGCCAACTGGGAGCGCGAGCCGCTCGACAGCGAAGTTTATGCGCTCGACGTGGCTAGCGGCGCCGTCACCGCCCTCACCGATCGGGACGGGCCCGATTCCAGCCCGGTCGTGTCGCCCGACGGTAGCCGCATCGCTTATGTCGGCTTCGACGACCAACGGCTCGGCTACCACAACAGCATTCTCTACGTGATGGACCGCAACGGCCAGAACCGGCGCGCGCTGACGCAGTCGCTCGATCGCAGCGTGGGCTCGCCTGTCTGGTCGGCCGACGGCCGCTCGATCTACGTCGACTATGACGACCAGGGCACGACCAAGGTCGCGCGAGTGTCGCTCGACGGCTCGATCCGGACGGTGGCCGAGGGGCTCAGCGGCTCTTCGCTCGACCGGCCTTATACGGGCGGTTCCTTCTCGGTCGCGCGGGACGGCGCGCTCGCCGTCACCAGCGGCAGCGCCACCCGCCCCGCCGACGTGGCCTTGGTCCGCGGCGGCGCCAAGCGCGCCTTGACGCGGCTCAATGGCGAACTGCTCGATGGCAAAAGCCTCGGCGAGGTGCGCAAGCTCCAGGCGACCGCCTTCGACAACCGCAAGGTCGATGCCTGGCTGACGCTGCCGCCGAGCCGCGTCGAGGGGCAGCGCGTTCCGCTCATCCTCGAAATCCATGGCGGACCGTTCGCCGCTTACGGGCCGCATTTTTCGACCGACAACCAGCTCTATGCCGCGGCCGGCTATGCGGTGCTGTCGGTCAACCCTCGCGGATCGACCTCCTACGGCGCCGACTTCGCCAACCAGATCCACCACGCTTATCCCGGCCGCGACTATGACGATCTGATGGCGGCGGTCGATCTCGCTATCGCGCAGGGCTTTGTCGATCCCGACCGGCTGTTCGTCACCGGCGGCTCGGGCGGCGGCGTGCTCACCTCCTGGATCATCGGCAAAACGGACCGGTTCAAGGCCGCGGCGACGCAGAAACCGGTGATCGACTGGGCGAGCTTCGCGCTCACCGCCGACAACCCCTTCTTCTTCTCGCGCTACTGGTTCGACAAGAAGCCGTGGGAGGACCCGCAAAGCTATTGGAGCCGGTCGCCGCTGTCTCTGGTCGGAAATGTGAAGACGCCGACCCTGGTCGTCGTCGGCAGCGAGGATTATCGCACCCCGGTCAGCGA
>JAFAEZ010000083.1 GCA_023423775.1 Pseudomonadota bacterium | reverse complement strand
AAGCGCGGGCTCAGCGGCCCCTTCTCGAAGGGGTAGTTCAGGGTTGCCTTGGGCTTGAAGAAGTAGCGCATGGCGAGGAAGAACGCCGAGACGAATTCCGACAGCAGGAGCGAGCGTGCAGTGGCGTTGATGTTGATACCCATGACGGCCCTCACTTCGGCGCGATGCCGGCGAAATGCAGCACGCCGGCTACCACGATCACCATCGCCAGCGAGATCGGCAGGAACACCTTCCAGCCGAGACGCATCAGTTGATCGTAGCGGTAGCGCGGCACGATCGCCTTCGCCATCGCGAACAGGAAGAACATGAAGAACAGCTTCAGCGAGAACCAGATGATCCCCGGCACCCAGTTGAAGGGCGGCAGATCGACCGGCGGCAGCCAGCCCCCGAGGAACAGGATGGTCGCCATCGCGCACATCGTGACGATCGCGACATACTCGCCGAGCATGAACAGCAGATACGGCGTCGAGCCGTATTCGACCATGAAACCGGCAACCAGCTCGGATTCCGCTTCGACGAGGTCGAAGGGCGGACGGTTGGTTTCCGCCAGCGCCGAGACGTAGAACACCACGAACATCGGGAACAGCGGCCAGACGTACCAGTTCAGGATGGTGAGCTGCGGCAGCCCGATCAGGCTGGCAAGGCCGCGCGCGTGCTGGGCCTCGACCACGGCGGACAGGTTCAGCGTGCCGGCGCAGAGCAGCACCGTGATGATGACGAAGCCGATCGAGACTTCGTAGGACACCATCTGCGCCGCCGAGCGCAGCGCGGCCAGGAACGGGTACTTCGAGTTCGACGACCAGCCGGCCATGATGATGCCGTAGATCGACAGCGACGAGATCGCGAAGATGAAGAGGATGCCGACATTGATGTCGGAGATCACCCAGCCGAGATTGGTCGGGATCACCGCCCAGGCCGCGAGCGCCAGCACGCACGACACCAGCGGCGCCAGCAGGAACACGCCCTTGTTGGCGCCGGCCGGGATGATCGGCTCCTTCAGTACGAATTTGAGCAGGTCCGCGAAGGATTGCAGCAGGCCCCAGGGGCCGACCACGTTCGGGCCGCGCCGGATTTGCACCGCCGCCCAGATCTTGCGGTCGGCGAGCAGGATGTAGGCGATCGCCACCAGGAGGACGACGAGCACCAGGACGCTCTGCGCGACCATGATGATCAGCGGCCAGAGGAACCCGGTCCAGAATGCGCTTTCGAAGAATTCCATCAGATCACGCTCACTCCGCTGCGGTCAGCATTTGCCCGGAGGCGAGACGCGAGCATTCCGCCATCACGGCGGACGCACGCGCGATTGGGTTGGTCAGGTAGAAGTCCTCGACCAGCGGCTTGAACGGCGCCTTCTCGGGCGAGCCGCCCTTCCCCGCCAGCTTCTTGATCTGGTCGGCGGAGCCGGCCTCGATCTGGTCGAGACGGATCAGGTGCGGCACGGCCTTGAAGATCGCCTGCCGCAGCGCGCCGAGCGAGTCGTAGCCGAGCTTCTTGCCGAGCGCTTCCGACAGCGCGCGGATGATCGCCCAGTCCTCGCGGGCCTCGCCCGGCGGGAATGCGGCGCGGCCGGTCATCTGCACGCGGCCCTCGGTATTGACGTAGATCGCGGACTTCTCGGTGTAGGCGGCTGCCGGCAGGATCACGTCGGCGCGGTGCGCGCCGCGGTCGCCATGGGTGCCGATATAGACGACGAAGGTGCCGTCCGGCGCCTTGATCTCGTCGGCGCCGAGCAGGAACAGCAGGTCCAGCGTGCCGAACGTCGTCATCTGCGCCGCGTTCAGGCCGCCTGCGGTGGCGGAGAAGCCGACGTCGAGCGCACCGACGCGCGAGGCGGACTCATGCAGCACGGCAAAGCCGTTCCAGCCGTCCTTGACCGCACCGACATCGAGCGCGAGCTTGGCGCTGGCAGCGAGGATGGCGGCACCGTCGTGACGGGCGGCCGCGCCCGCGCCGACCAGGACGATCGGATGCTTGGCGTTCTTCAGCACGTCCATGAAGGAATGCTTGCCGGCCGCGAGCTCGCCGAGCGTCTCGGTGCCCGCGCCGAGATGGTCGTAGTCGTAGGTCAGATCGACCTTGGCGCCGATGACGCCGACCTTGAAGCCGCCGCCGCGCCAGCGCTTGCGGATGCGGGCGTTGAACACGGCCGCTTCCTTGCGCGGATTGGCGCCAATGATGAGCAGCGCGTCGGCCTGCTCCACGCCGACGAGCGTCGGGTTGAAGATGTAGGAGCCGCGGCCCAGCGCCGGATCGAAAGCGTCGCCGCCCTGCACCGCCAGATTGCCCGAGTCGTACTTGGCCAGCAAATCCTTCAGCGCGAACATCTCCTCGACGCCGGCAAGATCGCCCGCGATCGCGCCGATGCGCTTGCCGTCGGTGCGCGCGGCCTTGGCGGCGATAGCGGCAAAGGCCTCGGGCCAGCTCGCCGCGCGCAGCTTGCCGGCCTCGCGGATATAGGGCCGGTCGAGACGCTGGGTGCGCAGGCCGTCGACGACGTGGCGGGTCTTGTCGGAGATCCACTCCTCGTTCACGGCCTCGTTGATACGCGGCAGCACGCGCATCACCTCGCGGCCGCGGGTATCGACGCGGATCGCGGAGCCGACGCCGTCCATGACATCGATTGACTGGGTCTTGCCGAGCTCCCACGGACGCGCCGCGAACGCATAGGGCTTCGAGGTCAGCGCGCCGACCGGGCAGATGTCGACGAGGTTGCCCTGCAGTTCCGACGTCAGCGCGTGCTCGAGATAGGTCGTGATCTCCATGTCCTCGCCGCGGCCGGTCGCGCCCATCTCCGGAGCGCCGGCGACTTCCGCCGAGAAGCGGACGCAGCGCGTGCACTGGATGCAACGGTTCATCGAGGTCTTGACCAGCGCGCCGAGATATTTGTCCTCGACCGCGCGCTTGTTCTCGGCGAAGCGGCTGGTGTCGACACCATAGCCCATCGCCTGGTCCTGCAGATCGCACTCGCCGCCCTGGTCGCAGATCGGGCAGTCCAGCGGATGGTTGATCAGCAGGAATTCCATCACGCCTTCGCGTGCCTTCTTGACCATCGGCGAACGCGTGGAGATCTCCGGCGGCTCGCCCTTGGGACCCGGACGGCAATCGCGCACGCCCCAGGCGCAGCTCGCGAC
>JAFAEZ010000057.1 GCA_023423775.1 Pseudomonadota bacterium | reverse complement strand
GCTCGGTACCGATCACGGTGGATTACAAATGACCTGAATTCTCTTTTGCGGATCCGCGGGAGGGGCGGATTCTCACCGGCGCGCCGGGCGACCAGTTTATATTACGCTTTTCCAGTCACATCTTACTCAAAAGTGGGGATTTCCAATGAAGAACAATCTTCGCGCGGCCACGCTGGCCGCGACCGCGATGCTCGTCCTGGGCTTTCAGGCCGGCGCCGCCGGTGCCGCGCCGGTCACCGCCACGGCTCAGGCCAAGGCCAAGGTGCTGAAGCAGATTTCGGTGAGCAAGTCGGCCGACCTCAATTTCGGCACCGTCGTCGTGTCGAACACGGCGGGCACGGTGGTGATCGATGCCGACGGCGTCCGCAATTGCGGAAGCGGCCTCACCTGCTCGGGTGCGACCGCCGCCGGCGCGTTCACCATCGCCGGTACCAAGAACGAGAATGTCACGATCAGCGCCAGCCCGTCGGTGCAACTGACCAGCGCCGAAGATTCGAGCGTCAAGATGACGGCGACGCTGGCGCTCAGCACCGCCGCGCTGAAGCTCAGCAATGGCGGCGCGGGAGTGTTCAACGTCGGCGGCACGCTCGCCGTCGGCGCATCGCAGGCCGACGGCCTGTACGAAGGCTCGTTCAACGTCACCGTCGACTACCAATAAGGCTTAGAGGCTCGCCTGGCCGTGACGGCGAGCCTCTACCCTTTGCGCAGTGACTCAAGCTTGTGGTAACCACCTTCCTTAATCTTTGCCTGTGGACCAGGGAAAGGGGCCGGTCGGGGGCCGGGTGGGGAGTGGGGCCAATGCTGAAGACTCTGTGGATGGCGGCGCTGGCCGCCCTTGCGCTCGCGCATGGGCCCGCCCGCGCCAGCGGTGACCTGCTCGTCGCGCCGACGCGGCTGGTGCTGGACGGCCAGCGCGGCGCTGAGGTCGTGCTCAACAATATCGGCGGCGAGGCGGCGACCTACCGTATCTCCCTGGAGCTGCGGCGCATGAACGAGGAGGGCCGGCTCGTCGATGTCGCCACGCCAACCGCGGCCGAGGCCGCGGCGCTGGCAATGGTCGTTTATGCGCCGCGCCGGGTGACGCTCCAGCCCAATCAGCCGCAATCGATCCGGGTCGGCGTGCGCCCGCCCGAAGGCCTCGCCGACGGCGAATATCGCGTGCACATGCTGTTCCGAGCTATTCCGGACGCGCGCCCCGCCGCCACGGCCGCAGCACAGCCGGCCGACGGGCTCGCGGTAGCCCTGACTCCGATCTACGGCATCACCATTCCGGTCATTGTCCGCCGCGGCTCGCTCGATGCGCAGGCGCGCATCACCGACGCCCGCCTTACCAGCCGCGATGGGCGCGCAGCCGTGTCGTTCGATCTGGGCCGCACCGGCAACCGCTCGCTCTATGGCGACGTGCGTGTGCTCAAGGCCGGCACCAGCGAGCCGCTGCTGGTCGCCCGCGGGATCGCCGTCTATCCGGAAATCGAGCATCGCAACGTCACGCTGGCAGCGGGCGAGGACTTCGCCGGTACGCTCGCCGGGTCCGTCACCATCCAATATGTCGAGCGGCCTGAGGATGGCGGCCGCGTTCTCGCCGAGGCTCAGGTCTTCCTGCGCTGAACCGCCCGGGCGGGGCTGACAGATGCGATTTCGCTTGCGGGTCCTGGCGCTCGCCGTCCTGCTGGGCGGAGCGGCGGCGCAAAGCCCGGCACAGGCGGCCGAATGGCGCCCGAATGACGACGATGCCCTGTTGTTCGATGCGCGGCTCGGCGCCTTCCGCATCGGCGAGGGCATTCGCGGCTATCAGACTTCGGGCGGCGTGTGCGTCGATCTCTCCGACATGGTGGCCGCGCTCGATATTCCGGTGACGATCGACCCGGCCCGCGGCATCGCCGAAGGTTGGGCGTTCGAGGAACCCAATCGGCTGCGGATAGACAGGCGCGCCGGCACGCTCCGCACCGCGACCCGTCAATCGGCCATCGCGTCCGGCTCGGTCCACGACGCCGACGGCGGCTGGTGCGTCACTCTGGTCGCGCTGTCCGAGTGGCTCGGCATCGAATTGCGTGCCGATCTCGCCAATGCCCTCCTGTTCGTAAAGGCGGAGAACAAGCTCCCCGTCGAGCTCGCGGCGGAGCGACGCGCCCGGGCAGCGCGTACTCGCCCCACCGAAGACACCGATCTGGCCAGGCTGCCCCAAGCTCGCTTGCCCTATCGCCTGTGGCGGACACCGTCGCTGGATGTGGTCGCGCAACTCGGTGGGGTCAGCGACAAGCAACGCGACGATCAGTTCGAGCGCAGCTACGAGCTCTACGCCGCCGGCGAGCTGGCATGGATGTCGGCCGACGCCCGCTTGTCGTCCGATCGCGACGGCGTGCCGTCAGATTTCCGTATCCGGGCCTATCGCAGCGATTCGGACGGAGGCCTGCTCGGGCCGCTCCACGCGACCCACGTCGCGCTGGGCGACATCTCGACCTTCGGATCTCCGCTCACGGCGCAAAGCGTCGCCGGACGGGGCGCGGTGGTGACCAATCGTCCGATCGGCCGGCAGGTGACCTTCGATCGCAAGACCTTCCGCGGCGAGCTGCCCAATGGCTGGGACGCCGAGCTGTACCGTAACGGCCAGCTCCTCGATTCCGTCGGCAGCCGCGCCGACGGCCGCTACGAATTCGTCGACGTGCCCTTGCTCTACGGCGATAACCGCTTCGAGATCGTGCTCTACGGCCCGCAAGGGCAATTGAGGCGCCAGCGCGAGACCGTGGTGGTGGGCGCGGAAAGCATACCGCCGCGCGAAACCTGGTATTGGGCGAGCGTCGCCGAGGACGAGCAATATCTGTTCAACCTGCGCAGCCCCGTGGTGCGCGATCGCGGCTGGCGCGGCGCATTCGGGCTGGAGCGCGGATTAGACGCCCGCACGTCGGCGTCACTGCAGGTCCACAGCCTGGTGCTGCGCGACGAGCGCCTGACCTATGCCGAGACGTCGCTGCGCCGCTCGCTCGGGCCGGCTCTGGTCGAGATCGGCGCCTCCCTGGAAGAGCAAGGCGGCTATGCGGCTCGCGCGCAACTGCTCGGCCAGTTTGGCGAAACTTTCGTCAGCGCCGAGTCCGTTGTCGCGCACGACTATGTGTCCGACCGGATCGACCTTGGCGTCACCGGCCGCCACGCGGTGGCGCTCGATCATGCGATCGGCTGGGGCCGGTGGGTGCTGCCGGTCCATGTCGAGGCGCGCTACGTCGACCGCCTCAATGGCGACGACACGCTCGAAGGCGGCGCGCGCGTCTCGACCATGGTCAGCCGTATTGCCGTCACAGCCGCGCTCGACTGGCGCCGGCAGCGGACCGACCCGGGCGCTGTCGACAGGCTTGAAACCGCTTTGCTCGCCAACGGCGGCATCGGCAGCACGCGCGTGCGCGGCGAATTGCGCTGGCGGCTCGCCCCCGAGAACCGGTTCGAAAGCGGAACCTTGGTGGCGCAGCGGCCTATCGGAGTCCGCACCGACATGCGCGGCGAGATCGGCTACGAGCGCAGTCTTGATCGTTTTCGTAGCGCGATCGGCTATGTCCGTCGCTTCGATCATTTCGCGCTTTCCGCGACCATCGAGGCGGCGAGCGACGGTTCCGTCGCCGGCGGGCTCAACCTCGCGTTCAGCCTCGGCCGCGACCCCAAAAAGGGCGGCCTTCGCGTCACCTCCGCCAAGCTCGCAGCGAACGGCACGGCGGTCGCCCGCATATTCCACGATGCCAATGGAGACGGTCTCCGCCAGCCCGACGAGCCCGCCGCGGCCAACGTCCAGGTCACGGTCGGCCGCTCGCCGGTCGAAACCCTTACCGATTCGAGCGGTCTGGTCGTCCTGGACCGGCTCGAACCGCACCGACCGGTGCTGGTCGGAATCGATGCGGCTTCGATTTCGGATCCCTTCACCCAGCCGTCGGGGCCGGGCGTGGCCGTCACGCCGCGGCCGGGACTGGCGGTGGCGTTCGAGTTGCCCTTGGTCAGCGCCGGCGAGGTGATCGGCACGCTCAACGCGGTCGGCGGGCGGACGCTCGAAGGCATCGACCTCGAACTCGTCGACAATGACGGCCGGGTCTCGGCGGTGACCCGCAGCGACTTCGATGGCTTCTTCCAGTTCGAACGGGTGCCCTACGGCAGTTATCGCCTGCGAATCGCCAAACTGTCGGCGCAGGCGGCGCGGCTCCATCCGGATCTGCCGCAGAAGGTCACGGTTGGAAGCGACGCGCCGACGGCCCAGCTCGGTCGCGTGATGGCCGGTTCGATACGGGATGCGGGCTTAGCGGCCCCGCGCTGAGCGCGCCGCGCGCGCCTCAGCGATCAAATGGTGCGGTCGAGAAGACTCGAACTTCCACGTCCTTTCGGACACAACGACCTCAACGTTGCGCGTCTACCAATTCCGCCACGACCGCACATTTGATTGAACCGCCGGAAGAGGCCCGGCGGCTGGTAGGCGCGAGCCTCTAGCAAAGGGTTTTGGCGGACGCAATGGCCGTTCCCCCGCCGCACCGAGAAATTGCGCGGATCGCGTCGCCGCTCCGGATCGCTGCTAAATTAATCACAGTTGCGGTCGTTGAGGGTTGGGATGCTCTGGTTCCTTTTTCTCCTCATGGACGCTGCCCTCCACGCCGAGGGCTCGACGATCGCCTCGGCCAAGGTGCTGCGGGGGGAACGTTTGAGTCTGGAGCACGATTCCGTCGGCCACGACCGCGAGCGCCGCGCGACGGTGCGCCGCGATCCGGCCACGCGCGAGGACGAACGGCTCGAGCTTACCGAATTCCATTAAGCGGCACCGCTCAGTAGAGGAACATCGGCATTCCTTGGACCCGCATCAGCCGCGCGCGGTAGGTGGCGGGATCGTATAAAGCAGCGACGTCCACCCGCTTGGTGCCGCCGAGCAGCGTATCGATCGGGACATGGTCGTAATTGCCGTCCTTCAGCGTCACCATCCGCGCCGTCTCGCTTCGCTCTAGCAGCTGCACCGCGAGCGCGCCGAACGCCAGGCCCACCATCCGGTCCATCGCATCGGGTTCGCCGGCGCGCATCAGATAAGCCAGTTCCTGGATTACCGTGCCGCTGCCAAGCCGCGCGGTGATCGTCTGGCCCAGGCGGTGGCCGATCCCGGAATCGGCGCGCTCGCTCGCCGGCCGCGAGAGGTCGGAATCGCCGCTGATCGCGCCGCCGATAATCGCCCCTTCGGAGATCACGCACATCGCATAATGGGCCGGATTGCTGCGCTTGTCCTCGGCGAGCAGCGGCAGCAATGTGTCGAGATCGGCGGGCACTTCGGCGATGATCGTGCGGTCGACCTGGGCGAGGAAGCCGGCGAGCAAAGCGGTCTCGCCGCTGCGCCGTCCGAACAATTCGACCACGCCGATCCGCTCGTGGCTCTCGACCGTGGTGCGCAGCGCGTTGATCGCCGCCACCGAGCGGCTCACCGCCGTCGAAAAGCCGATGCAATAATCGGTGCCGAACACGTCGTTATCCATGGTCTTGGGGACCGAGACGACCGGCACGCCCTGCGCGGCGAGATGGGCGGAGAAGCGCAAGGTGCCGTCGCCGCCCAGCGTCACCATCGCGTCCACGCCCAGCCGCTCGAGCACATGGAGGACATGGGGCGTGGCGTCGCCGCCAGCCGCGGTGCGCGGGTCGGTCCGCGACGTGTGGAGCATCGTCCCGCCGGTGCGGTCGATCCCGCGCACGCCTTCGCGGGTGAGGGCCAGGCTGTTGGCGGCCACGGTAGCGGGATCGGCAGGGTCGATCGCCAGCATGCCCTCCCAGCCGCGCCGGAAGCCGATCACCTGCCAGCCGCGATCGTCGGCGTTCATCACGATCGATCGGATGCAGGCGTTGAGGCCGGGCACGTCGCCGCCGCCGGTCAGAACTCCGATCCGCATCCAGCCTCTCCCATTGGGTGTCGCGGGGCCCCCCCAGGGGGGGGGGGCCC
>JAFAEZ010000047.1 GCA_023423775.1 Pseudomonadota bacterium | reverse complement strand
GCCCAGCTCGCCGCGCTCGAGAACAGCTATATCAGCAGCCGTCTGTCGCGCGACGTGCTCGCCGAGCGGTTCCGCGTCGCGCGCGGCACCCTGTTCGACCTGCTCGAATCCGAAAGCGGCTATTTCGGCGTCGCCGCGTCCTATATCCGGGCGATCACCGAGCTCGACGCCGCCCGTTACGTGCTGCTGTCGCGCACCGGCCGGTTGCTGCCGACGCTGAACATCGAACCGCCCGCGGTGGAGGACCAATGAGCGACGAGAGGATGGTCGAGGTTCCCAAGGAGCGTTTCGCCCCCTGGCTGATCGAACCGATGCGGCGCAGCCGTTCGATCTACATCAAGGTCGCGATGGCGGCGGTGCTGATCAACATCTTCGCGCTGCTGACCTCGATCTTCACGATGGTGGTCTACGACAAGGTGCTGCCCAACAACGCCACCTCGTCGCTGATCGCTTTGTCGATCGGCCTCGCCATCGTCGTCATCTTCGATTTCGCGCTCAAGACGCTGCGCGCCTATTTCGTCGACGTCGCCGGGGCGCGCATCGACCGCGAGATTGGCGAGAGCGTGTTCCAGCAATTGCTCGCGATCCGGCTCGACCAGAAGAAGGGATCGACCGGCGCGCTGGCCGGAGTGGTGCGCGAGCTCGAGACCTTGCGCGACTTCTTCGCCTCGGCGACCCTGACCGCGATCGTCGACGTGCCCTTCATCCTGCTGACCCTCGCGGTGATCGCGATCATCGGCGGGCCGGTCGTGTTCGTGCCGCTGGCGATGATCCCGATCGTGATCCTGATCGGCTATCTGACCGAACCCGCCATGGCGCGGCTTTCGGCCCGGATGATGGGCGAGGGGCTGCTCAAGCAGTCGGTGCTGGTCGAGACGATCGGCGGGCTGGAAACGATCAAGACCGCGGGCGCGGCCCCGATCATGACCGACCGCTGGCACAGCGCGCTCGAGCAGCATGCCGATACCGGCCTGCGCCAGCGCCTCGTCGCCAATCTCGGAATCACCATGGCGGGCTCGGCCCAGACCATTTCCTATGCCGGGGTGGTGATCGTCGGCGTCGAACTGATCGCCAACCAGTCGCTGACGATGGGCGGGCTGATCGCCTGCTCGATCCTCGCCGGCCGCGCGGTCGCGCCGCTCGGCCAGATCGCCGGCCTGCTGTCGCGGGTCAACGCGACCCGCACCGCCTATCGCCAGCTCAATGGTTTGATGTCGACTCCGCCGGAAGGCCCGGAGGGGGAGCCGCTGGTGCTGAGCCGGGCCGAGGGCCGGATCGAGTTCCGCAACGTCCATTTCCGCTATCCCGGGGCGCCGGAGAAGACGCTGGAGGGGGTGAGCTTCACGATCCAGCCGGGCGAGCATGTCGCTTTGCTCGGCCGCGTCGGATCGGGCAAGTCGACGATCGCCAAGCTGCTGCTCGGACTCTACGAGCCGGAGGAGGGCGTCATCCTGCTCGACGGCACCGACATCCGCCAGCTCGATCCGATCGACCTCCGCCGCAAGATCTCCAGCTCGATGCAGGAGAGCCTGCTCATCTCCGGATCGGTGCGCGAGAATATCGTGCTCGGCCGCGACGGCATCGGCGACGAGGAGATGGTGCGCGCGGCCGAGCTTTCCGGCACCCACCAGTTCATGGGCCAGATCGCCAACGGCTATGACCGCAAGCTGGCCGACCGCGGGGAGGGCCTCTCCGGCGGGCAGCGCCAATCGATCGCGATCGCCCGCGCGCTGGCCGGAAGCCCCCACGTCCTCATCTTCGACGAACCGTCGAGCGCGATGGATACCCAGACCGAAAGCGGCCTGCTCGACCGGCTCGAAAAGGAGCTGGTGGGCCGCACCTTCCTGGTCATCACCCACCGCACGCCCTTCCTGCGGCTCGTCAGCCGCGTGCTGATCATCGATCGCGGCAAGGTCATCGCCGATGGCCCGCGCGACAAGGTGCTGGCGGCCCTCAACCGACCCAAGGTGGCGGCGATATGAACAAGGAAACCCGGTTCGAGGATTATGTGACGCGGGTGCGCCCGGCGACCGCGTCCAACATCCTGCTGTGGGCGATTGTCGGCTTCGTCCTGATCTTCATCCTGTGGGCGTCGTTCACCGAGCTCGACCGCACGGTGCGCGGCCAGGGCAGGGTGATCCCCAGCTCGCAGCTCCAGGTCGTCTCCAACCTCGAGGGCGGGATCGTCGAGGCCATCCTGGTCAAGACCGGCGACATCGTGAAGAGCGGCGCCGCCCTGGTGCGGCTCGACCAGACCCAGACCGGATCCGAATATGGCGCCAACCAGGCCCAGTTCGACGCGCTCCGCGCCAAGATCGCCCGGCTCGAGGCCGAGGTCGCGGGCCGTTCACCGGCCTTCCCGACCAGCGGCGGCGCGAGCCTCGCCGAGCAGGTCGCGATCGAACGCTCGCTCCACGCTTCGCGCATGGCCGATCTGTCGAGCCTGCTGTCGGCCGCCAACTCCCGCGTTGTCCAGGCCGAGCGCGCGGTCGCCGAGGCGCAGGCCGCGTACAACAGCCGCCAGTCGGCGCTGAATGCTGCGCGGACCGAGCTCAACCTGATCCGACCGCTGGTCGATCGCGGCATCGAGCCGCGGCTCAGCCTCGTCCAGGCGGAAAATGCCGCGGCGATCGCGGCGAGCGACGTTGCCGCCGCGTCGGCCGCAATCGCGCGCGCGCAGTCGGCGGTGGCCGAGGCGCGCTCGAGCCTCGCCCAGCAGCGCCAGGACTGGCGCTCGCGCGCCGCCCAGGAACTGGCCCAGGCTCAGGCGGAGATGGTGGCGCTGCGCCGCTCGCTGCCGGCGCTGTCGGCGCGGGTCGCGCGTACCGTGGTGCGATCGCCGCTCGACGGGCGCGTCAATCGCGTGCTGGTGACCACGGTCGGCGGCACGGTCGGGCCGGGCAGCCCGCTGGTCGAGATCGTGCCGACCGGCGACACATTGCTCGTCGAGGCGATGATCACGCCGGCCGATATCGCCTGGGTGCGGATGGGCCAGCCTGCCAAGGTCAACATCTCGGCCTATGACAGCGCGATCTATGGCGGGCTGGAGGGCAAGGTCGTCGCGATCTCGCCCGATGCGACGCTGGACGAGCGCACCGGCCAGAGCTTCTACACGGTCCGCGTCGGCACCGACGACAAGCTCGTCGACAAGGCCGGCCGGCCGCTCGAGATCGGCCCGGGCATGGTCGCCGACGTCGCCCTGCTCGGCGACAAGCGCAGCGTGATGAGCTACATCCTGAGCCCGATCACGAAGCTGGGCCAGACCGCGCTACGCGAGGATTGAGATTACGACCCGTGCCGGGCCGCGGCGGCAAAGATGTGCCGATCGGACGCTTTCGGGACGATCGGTCACCGGTCTTGCACGCGCGACGTTGACTCGCTGCAACGATGCCAGCAAGCTGCTCCAGTCGATACAGTGGGGAAGACAGCCATGACGGACCGGAACCAGCGGAATCTGATCGAGCACAATGTCGACGTTCCGCCGAAGGCCGCCTGGGTTTCCCCGGCCGTCACGCGGCTCAGGGCGAGCGACGCCGAGCAGGGCGGCGCGTTCACGACCGATCTCGGCGTAGCCCTGTCCTGAACGCTTAACCGGGCGGTTTTCGGCGTCCATCCCCTGGGGGACGGACGCCTGCTTGGGCCCGACGCGCCTGCCGATCCTCAGAAGATGAAGTCGTTGGTCGTAAGCGGACCGACGCCGGGCAGGGTGACGTGAACGAGCAGGTCAGCGACCCCATCGCCATTCACGTCGCCTTCCACCGACCAATTGCCGCCGCCATTGTCGAAGAAGCGCAATTCGCCGGCTCCGGCGGCCCCGCTGCCCCTAAACGCCGCGGAACCGATCGAGTGGAAGGCCTGATTGCCGCCGAGCAGAGTGTTGGCGTCGATCCCGGCCAGGTCGATCTTGTCGATGAGATGCTCGAAATCGGTGATGGTGTCGGGAGCGGCCACGCTTGACTCGTTGACCGTGCTGTAGCGGAACGTGTCGGCGCCGAGGCCGCCGGTGAGGCTGTCGCTGCCGCCGCGGCCGACGAGAATATCCGCGCCCTGACCGCCGATCAGCGTGTCGGTGCCTGCGCCGCCGAACAGCCGGAAAGTACCATTGGTCTCGGCGCTGCCGTCGAACGTGACGGTCTCGGTCGCCCTCAGCGCCCCGCCATCGACCGTCATCTGCACGCCAATGGCGACATTCGCGTCGTTCATGGTGAGGTTGTAGTCGAAGTTGAAGCCCAAGGCCCCAAAGCGGGTGTCGAAGGCCGACACCATGGCGATGCTTTCGATGCTGATCAGCTGCCCTGCGCCGAAGACGATAGTATAATCGCCGCGGAGCCCGAGCTGGTCAGTCCCACCCGAACCGCCGTTAATGATGTCGCTGGCGCCCCACTGACCGACATCGCCGAACAGGAACACGTCGTTCTGCGCGCCCCCGATCAGGTTGTCGACGCCGCCGCCGCCATAGATGAAGAAGCTGCCGTCGGTCTCGGCGGCGCCGTTGAACGTCAAATTCTCGCCCGCGCGCAGGCGGTTCGCATCGACCACCATGCGGACCCCGGCCGCAACATTCGCGTCGACCGTGGTGATGTCGTAGCTGTAGAAATTCGTGCCCGGATCTCCGAAGCGGGTGTCCGAGCCCGGAAGGATGACGAGCGATTCAACCGAGAGCACGCCGGTGCCGAGGGTCAGCGCCTTGAGCCCGCTATAATCGCCCTGGATGGCGACCTGATCAATGCCGCCATCGCCGTCGACCTTGTCGGCACCGGTCATGGTCGCGCCGAACAGGAAGACGTCGTTCGCCCCCTGGCCGATCGCCTCGTCGTCGCCGCCCTGATCGAGCAGGAAGAAGTTCGGCCCGTTATTGCCGGTGATGACGTTGTTACCGGCATCGCCCTTGTAGATGTCGTCGGCTGATTCCAGGCCGTTGATGGTCACGACCATCGTCGCGACGTCGCCGCCGGCGACGGTGTAGGTGAAGCTGTCGGTCGCCGACGTGTTGGCCGCTCCGGAGGCGGCGGCGGTCAGGCTGTTGAACGCGGCGTTGGGCTTGTAGGTGTAGGTGCCGTTGGCGTTGACCGTCAGCTTCGCGCCCGAAGCGAGCGTGATCTCGGTGCCGACCGAGGCGCCGACGCCGTTGACCTCGGTGACCGTGATCGCCGGGCCGTCCGGATCGGTGTCGTTGGTGACGAGATTGCCCGAGACGTTGGTCGCCTCGTCGGTCGTCGCGCTATCGTCATTGGCGACGGCCGCATCGTCGGTTGCGGTCACGCTGATGATCGCGTCCGCGCTCGCGGTCGCGTCGGTGGCCGCGCCGTCATCGACCGTGAAGGTCACCGTGCGGGCCAGCGTCGAGGGCGCGTCGGAGCTGTTCGAATAGCTGATATTGGCAGTGGTCAGCTCGACCGAGCAGTGGCAGGCCGCGCTGTTGAAGGTGATCACGAGCGGCGTGCCGTTGGTGCCGCCGGTGAAGCTGCCGACCAAAGTGCCTTCATAATAAACGTCGTTGCCGACCACGCCGACCTCGCCGGGGCCGTTGCCGACATTGTTGATGGTGAGCTGGTCGGCCGTGGTGCCGTTGGCGGTGAAGGCCGCGGTCACGGTATAGCCGCCATAATTGGCCGGATTGTCGAAATCGAAGAAGAGCGAGTTCGGCGCGATGATCACCGGCGGATCGTTCTCGGTGTAGGACGCGGTGGTGTCGACATCCGGGATGGTGTTGAAATCGAGATCGAGGAACGGCGCGTCGTTCACCGCCGTCACGTTGAAGGTGAAGGTGTTGGGGGTGGCGTCGAGATTGTTGAGGGCGCGGCTGTCGCGCACCTGGAAGGTGAAGCTGTCGTGGCCCACGCCGTTCTCATTGGCGTCCGGCACATAATAGAAGCGGCCGTCGAGATACTCGACGAGGATCTCCTGGCCCGCGGTTACCACCGCCGGCGGGTTGGCGCCGACGCCGTCCGTGTCGAGGAACAGGGTGCCGTTGGTGGGCAGGGTCGTCACCACCACCGAGGCGAAGCTGTCGCCGTCGACATCGGTGAAGTGGAACTGGCTCGCCGCGAAATTGTGGCGGGCATCTTCCAGGATCGTCTGCGTCTCGTCGTCGCCGGCCGGCGGGTTGCCGGCGGTGAAGCCGGCGTCGAGCGTGTCGTTGGTGTCGAGCGCCGTTCCGGTCGGCCCGGCAACCGTCTCCAGCCCGTAATCGAGCCGGATCGCGCGGGTCGCGGCGTAGCCGGCGAAATTCTGCGCATTATTGTCGTTGTCGGTATTGTCGTCGGGGTCGCCGGCGCCCAGCAAGGCGGTCATGCCCGCAAGCGGCTGGCCGGCGCCGAAATTGGCGGCGTCGACGCGGACGATATAGTCGCCCGGCGCGAGGCCAGCGAAGCTGTAGAAGCCGTTGGCATCGGTCTTCGCGGTCAGCGCCGTCCCGGTGCCGGGCGCGGCCGGCGTATCGATGCCGGGATCGTAGCCGGCCCCGCCGCCGAGATTGTTGAAGCCGATATGGAGATCGACGCCCTCGTCGTAGACGCCGTTATTGTTGGTGTCCGCGAAGAGCGTCAGCGTGACGTTGGCGATGCCCGCGCTGGCTCCGTCGCCAGCGTCGAGGAAGCCGTTGGCGTTGACGTCGTTGAAGATGCGGTTGCCGAGCGTCAGGGAATCGATCGCGACGCTCTCCACATTGGAGTTGGTCGCCGGCGTCTCGTTGCTGTCGCCGATCGCCATGCCGACCCAATGGCCGGCGAGCCGGTCCTCGCTGAGCGCATCCACGGTGGCGCGATAGTCGACCGTGACCTGCTGGCCGGGCTGCAGCGCGCCGATCGTGATCGGCGCGAAGGCGAACGCGCCGGTCACCGCATGGCCGCTCGCCGAGGCGACGTCGTCGAAGCCGACCAGGCGGCGCTCGCCGGCGGCGACCGTGCCGTACATCAGGCCGTCGCGGTCGCCCGCAGCATAGCTGTCGCCGAGACCGATCTGGTGGCCGAGCTCGTGCGTGACGACGGTGAGGAGATCGATGCGCGTGCCGGCTGCACTGAAGCGGTCGGTGGCGTGAAGCTGGGTGCCGGACCCGGCATATTCGCTGTCGTCGCCAGGAGTGGCGTCGATGAACCAGCTCCAGCCCGCGGCATTGCCGTCGATCGTGATCGCGCCCAATCCGCTCTCGCCGAGCTGGAGGCCGCCGAGATCGGCGACGCTGACCGAAACGGCGCGCAGCGCGGCGATCTGCAGGGCGGTGGCGCCGGCCAGGGCCCAGCGCTGGATCGCGGCGTCCACGATCAGGTTGAGCTCGCTTTGGCTGAGCACGCCGTCGTCGAC
>JAFAEZ010000200.1 GCA_023423775.1 Pseudomonadota bacterium | reverse complement strand
CCGGGGCAACGCCGGGCGGGGGCCCCGTGGACGGCGCCGCCGCTCGCGGCATAGTTGGTGGTGTGCTCTGCCGCGACTTTGATGCCACCGAAATAGAGTGTGTCATCCGTCGTGCCCCCGTCGAACCGCGCGTTGGTCACGGCTGTGGAGTTGGTCGTGGCGACCGCCGCCGCGCCGGCATAGGTGCCGCCCGCGCCCACCGTCGCGTTGGAGACATTGGCATCCGTGCCGGTCGCCGTGATCTCGAGGATGCCGGTGTAGTTGGCGCGGTTGAGGTTATCCATGTCCGCGGGCGCGCCCAGATAGGCGTAGGTATGCGCGTTCGACGAGGTCTGGGCGACGGTCGCGCCCAGGGCAAGGAAGCCGCTCGAAAGGCCGGTCGCTTCGGCGTATTGAGCGCTGTCGTTCTGAGCCGCGATGAGCACATCGGCGTTGGGAAGCTCGATCCCGGTTCCCCCATACGCGCTGACGGTCGCGTTCTGGGAGGCCCTGGCGTAGCTGCCCTGCGCGCCGATCAGCGAGCCGCCGCCACCGGCGAGCGCCTTGGCCCAGGTCGTCGTGCCATAGAGTGTCGTCGTGCTTCCGTCCGTATTGGTCTGCGTGCCGATGATGGGGACGAGCGCCATCGCGGTCACGGCGAGCGCGCCGCCCGAGAAGACGGTGTTGTCGCCGACATCAGCCGTAACAGTGGCTCCGACCGTCGACTGGGCGATGGCGACGCCAACTGCACCGCCCCCCACCGAGACGCCGATCGCCTCGCTCGACAGATTGGGCGTCACCGATGCCGTCACCAAGGTGCCGACACCGGTCGCTGAGGTGGTGATCGAGGAACCCGCGCCGATCTCTGCGGTCACGGTCGAATTCTCGTGCGCCTCCGCATCCGCGCCGACGCCGGCGAGGATACCGCCGCCGAGTGCCGTTGCGGTCGTCGACAACTTGCCGGCTCCCGCCGCGCCCACCGCCAGCGTCGAAGCATTGACGGTCGCATCGTCCAGAACCTTCGCCGCGACCGAGCTCGACCGTCCGGCCGTCGCCACCGAGGCGCCGACCGCCGCGGCTCCGGCGGTGACGCCGCCCGTGAAGACGGACTGGGTCGTGGAGTCCTGCGCCATGACGGCGACACCGGTACCGCCCGTGCCGGTGACCTGGCCGCCGAGCTGGGCCGTCACGGTGTTGGTGACATTGCCGAATGCCACCGCCGCCTGGGCGCCGAAGTAAAGCGCCGCGCCGCCGGCGATCGCCTCGGTGTCGATGGTCTTGCCGCCATAAGGTCCGGTGCTGGCATCCTTGACGACCGCCGCGACAGTCACGGTCGGCGCGGACACGATCGCGCTCAGATTTGCGAGCACGCTGCTGTTGACGCTGGTGTAGCCGATACCGGCGCCGATGCCGACGTTCTTCGCAAAGCCGGCGCCGAGCAGATACATCTTGGCCGCATTGGCGCTGGTGGCGCCGACATTGACCTGCGTGCCCGTGACGGTGCCGCCGGCGATCTGCGCGGTGACGCCGTCATTGCCGCCGGTGAGCACGTTGCTGACGTTGTAGGTCGACGTCACGTTGGCGCTGTTGGGGTTACGGCCGTCCCGCTCGCGACCGCATCGCTGCCCTGCGCGGTGCTCGTCCTCGCGTTCACTGCCGCGATCGTTCCGTTGCCATTCTGGTTGAGCTGGCCGGTCTGCTGCCCCTGCGTATCGGGATCGGCGGTGTTGGTGCCGATCATGATGACACCGACGGTCGCACCGATGCCGACGCTGCCGCCGATGCCGGCCGTCACCGCGTAGGACAGTACTTCCTTGGTGCTGAGCGCATTGACGTTGATCGCGCCGGACGAGTTCAGATTGCTGTTGCGGCTTTCCGCGATGGTCTGGCTCTTGAACGCGACGATGTTTGCGGCGGCGCCGACGCCGACCCCGCCCCCGCTGGCGCCGACCGCGAGCGCGCCGGCGATCTCCTTGATCGCGACGTCCTCGGTCGCATTGATGGTGACCGCGCCGGCCGCGCCGCCTGTCACCGATTGCAGCGTGGTGTCGTAGACGCCGGCGATCGTAGTGTTGTTGGCGATCTCGATGTTCGCCATGCCGGCGATCGCCGCCGTGCCGGTCGAGAGCGCGCCGCCCACCGCATAGGCCTCGAAGCGGTTCTTGGTCGTGGCCTCGACGTCGAGCGCGCCGCTCAGATTGAGCGCGGTGGTGTGCGCGGCGCCGTTGCCCTGGTAGTGGAACTCGTCGCCGACATAGGCCTCGGTCCGGTTCGAGGAGACCTGGACCAGGAAGGCCGCGCCGATCGCGGCCTGGCTGCCATAGGCGCCCGAGCCGTTCGCGGAGAAGATTCCGGTGTTGTTGTTGGCGTTCACGGTCAGCGACGAGGCCGTCAGCGCGCCGCCGTCGACATAGGCTTCCGTCGTCGCCAGGAACACGTTCAGCCCGACCGAGCCGGTGTTGAAGCCGACCGCGATCGAGGACGCATCCTGCTCGGCATTGGCCTTCACCGTGACGGCGCCGACCGTCGGGCTCGACGACTGCACGCCGCCAACTGTGGCATTGGTGATGTATGCGAATGTCCCGCGCGACATCGTCGTGCTGATGATGGTGGCGCCGCCGCCGCCATTTCCGGTCGGCGGAACGATGCCGGCGCCGAACGCGCCGGAATAAGAGAAGCTCGACGCCGCGACTTCGATCTGGGGCGCCAGCGTCGACGAGGTCAGGCGCGTGTCGATAGCCGCGCTGTCGATATAGGCCTGGGTCACCCCGCTCATCACATTGGTGATCGGGTTGATCATGATGGCGATGCCGCTGCTCGCGGCGAGCGAAGCGACGTTGGTCACGACCGCCTGGTGCGAGCTGGCGACGACGGCGAGGCCGCGCACGGTGTCCTGGTTCTCCGAGAGATCGGGCGTCGTGTCGCTCGGCGCGCGGGCCGTGCCGAGATCGAAGGCATGGACGAGCGTGCCGTTGTTGACCGAGAGCGTATCGGTCGAGCTCGTGCCGAGCGCATCGACTTTGGTGTTCGCCCCGCTGATATAGGCCGCCGTGGTCCCGGTGATCTGGTTGGTCACCAGCGAGCCCGCCCCGCCGGCCGCGCCCTTGCTGATCGACACGGCGCCGGCAAACACCGCCGCCTTGTCGTTGTTGCCGGCGATCACGGCGACGTTGTTGGTGGCGGTGACGTCGGCACCATTGATGCCGTTGGCGCCGGCGGCAGTGATGCTGGCGGTGACGTTCGTCCCCATCAGATTGGTGGCGACGGAGCCGGCCAGCCCCACCTGCGAGGACATCGCGATACCGACGGCCACGGTCGAGATGCTGGCGTTCGAGTTCGCGCCGATCGCGACGTTGCCCAAGGCGATCAGCTTGGAGCCGGTCACGCCGGCGCTGACATTGTTGGCGATGCTGCTGTTCACCAGCGCCAGGCCCGCGGCGCTGCCTTGCGTCGAGGCACCCGCGACGACGGCGGTTCCGGTGATGCTGGAATTGTCTGTCGCTGTGACGGACACGTTCCTGGCCGTGACGCTCGATTGCGTCGTGCTCGACTGGCTGTTGCCAATGGCCGCCGAAACAGTGTTGGAGATGCTGCTGATCGTGGTGCCGCCGACGCCCGCAAACTGTCCGGTCGCAAGACCAAAGCCGATCGTGACCGCCTGGATCTTCGAGGAATCGACCGCACTCACGCTGACATTGCCGTTGCTGCCCGCCGACATCAGGACGTTGGCGATATAGGCCGAATGCGTGGTCGCGATGGAGTTATAGACGATCGAGGCGCCGACATTGTTCTTGCCGGCCTGGATCAGGCCCGCAACGGAGATGATGCTGGCGCCCGGACCGTTGCCGGTGCCGCCGTTGAGCGCGGCCGCACCGAAGTCGATGCAGTTCTGCCCGCCCGTGCCGCCGGCGACGGTGCAGGTGTCCGAGGCGAGAAGATTGTTGTTCGATTTCTTGACGAGGTTGCCGAGCGCCGTGTCCAGCGCCGACACCGCACCGCTATCCGCCAGCACCGTCACGCGCCCGACGTTGATGTTCACGGTCGAGCCGCTGCTGATGTAGGCCGTCGTGGTGGGCGTGATCTCGCTGACGACGATCGCGCCGGCAAGACCGTTGGACCCCGCCCCGCCCGAGGCCGCACCGGCCGCAATGACGCTGGCGGTGTCGGCCATCACCAGCAGCGTGTCGTAGTTCGAGATCGAGGTGCTGCGGATGTGCGCGTCGGTCGCATTTCCACCGGTGGGGTCGGCGATCGAAGCATAGGTCAATCCGATGCCGACGCCGGCCTGGCCACCCGAAATATAGAGCGAGCCGCCGCCGATCGCGACGTTCGTGGTCTGGTAGGCATCCACCTCGAGCGCCCGATTGACGCCGCTTGCCTGCCCCGTGATCGTCGAGCTCTCGATATAGGCGTTGGCGCTATCCGTGATGATGCCGACGGACGCCGACAGCGAGGCCGCGTTGGATTTCGATCCCGCCACGCCGACGGCGACGACGGTCTCCGAGCCGCCATTGAGCGCCTGCACCGTCACCGAACTCTGGTTGTTCATGGTGGTGCCGTAGATGTAGGCGAGCGTCGCGTTGTTGGACATCGCCGCCGCGATGGCGCCGCCGATCGCAGCTCCCTGGGCGGACGCTCCGGCCAGATTGAGTGCCGCTGAGCCGGAACCGTTGCTGAGGATTGTGTCGTTGAGCGCTTGGACGATCGTGTTCGTCGCCACCGCGCCGGTCGTGGTGTATTTGTTGACCGTCGTGTTCCTGATATAGGCGCTGGTGCCGAACGAGACGTCGCTGACGGACGAACTGCCGGCGAGGTCGAGGCTGAAGCCGTCGGTGCTCGATCCCGAAGTCGAGCCGATCTTGCTCGCGGCCGTCGTAACGCCGGCGGCCCCTCCGGTCGCGCCGGCCCCGGCGGCGCCTGCCTTGTCGGAGAAACTGGATGCCGCCGGCTCGGAGATCGATGCCGCGACGGCGGCCGCGGTCACGCGCCCGGAGGTGGTCGCGCTGATCGTGAGGTTGTCGACATTGACCGCGCCGCTCCCGCCGCTCGTGCCGGCGAAGGGATCGTTGGCGCTGAACGGGCCTGGGCGAATGTCGGAATGGTTATCACCGATATAGGCGGAGGTGTCGCTATTGGCTCCGAGATAGGCCACCGACAATCCGACTGCGGAGCCGCCGCCCCCGTTCCGGCTCATCGCCCCGGACAGCGTCACGACCGACAGATCCTGCTGGGCCAGGATGCCCACGGTCGGGGCATAGACGGTGGCCTGGCTCGAGATCGACGCATGCGTCGTGTTGTTCAGGAAACCGAGCGAGGTGATACCGTTCAGCGCCAGCGCGCCCGCGGCCTTGCCGGACGACGGCGCGACCGCGACGAACTGGTCGGACGTGATCGCGTTGACGGCGATATCGTCGGCCGCCCGGAGGGTCGCGCGGTCCGACACGCCGGCAATGGTGTTGGTGTTGAATTGGACGAGATTGAGCGCGCCGCCGACCGAAGAGCCGCCCGACGTGTTGCCGGTCAGGAAGCCGAGCGTGCCGACATTGCCGGCGGCGTTGATCGACGCCGTGGTCGTGGTCGCCGCGACCTGGATGCTAGCGTTGTAGGTGTGGACGTCGCCATTGTCCATCGCGGCCGCCCAGCTGCTGCCGCATGTCGCGCTCGTGCACGTCGCCGTCAGGCTCGCGCTGCCCGCGACCCATGCCGTCGTGTTGTTGTTCACGACGAAATGGTTGAGCGAACCGGAAATGCCGATCGTGTCGCCGGCGTCCGCCGTGGCATTGGCGTAGCTGGTCAGGATGTTGCCGCCGACACCGAGATTGCCGTTCAGGTGGCTCAGCACCGCACCCAGTCCATCCCATTTCAGCCAGGTGTTGGTGATGGGTAGCTCGGTGGTCGCGTCGACGGCGATGTTCGCCGCGTTGATCAGGGTTCCGTTGCCGACATAAGCGTTCGAGTTATGGGTGAAATTGCCCCAGGCCACGGCCGCGCTGATTGCCGTGCTCTCGCCGGAGACTACGTCCTTGGTGATCGCGCTGGCCGTCGCATTGCTGCGCACGCCGCGATCGATGACGTTGCTGGCAACGGCGACGTTGCCGCTGGCATAGATGCTCGGCGCGCCGCCGCTCGGATTCTGCGCGATCGCAGCGGTCGCGCTCTGGGTGCTGTTGGCCAGGGAAAGCGCGCCCGCGGCCTTGAAATTGAAGTTCAGCGGCACCAGCGAGGACATGTGGTCCTGGATGATCGATGTCGGCGCGGTGACGGCGCGCAGTCCTCGCTCGATCGCCGCGATCAGCGCCGGCAGGCCGGCGATCGACGAAGCCATCGTGGAATTGCTCGTCGTGTCGGACGTCGCCTCGACCAGAACGGAACCGTTCATCCGGTTGGCGGTATCGGTTCCGAGCGATGCGCCGAGCGTCGCGGTCACGGACGTCGTGATGTCGCTGATGGCGAACGCGCCACCGACGGCGCCGCTCGCTCCCAATCCGGGGGCCGCAACCGACGTTGCGCTGGTCGAGAACGAATTGTTGTTGATGGCACGCACCTTCAGCGTGCTGCCGCTGGTGTTCACCGTACCCGCAGCAAGATGCGCGCCGCTCTCGACGTTCGCGATCGTCGTCACCGATCCCTTGGAATAGGCCACCGTCGGGACGATCTGAGCGCTCGTCGACGCGGCGACGGCCGAGACCGCGAGGGTCGCATCGTTGAGCGCCTTGATCTCGAGATTGCCGCCGGCATTGATCGTGGCGCCCGAGGCGACGTTGGTCGTGGCAACACCGTCGATCTTGCCGACGACCACACCGGCCGCGACCGGCGTGAGGCTGCCGAGCAAGGTGGACGCAACCGCCGGATCCGAGGCGGTCTCCGATGCATGCGCGGAAATGGTGACATCGCCACGACCGTTGATGTCGGCATGGCTGTTGATGTTGATGGTCGCCGTGGCGCTGGCCGCGACGTAGCCGCCGTTGAGGCCGAGCAGCGAGCCGGCAAGCGTCGAGCCGACGAGCGCCAAGGCCCCGACTGGCGAGCCGTCCAGGAAACTCGACACGGCGGTCGAGGTCGCGGTGATCGAGACGGTGCCGCCCGTGATCTTGCCGTCGACGATGATCGCCGTCGCCGCGGTGGCCTGGCCGGACAGCTTGATATCGCTCGCCGTGGCCCTCAGCGTCACATTGCCGTCGGCGTAGGACGTTCCGCCGAAATTGACCGATTGGGCCAGGATCTGCGCGCCATTCATGATCTCGATATTCGGCGCGTCGATGATGACGTTGTTGGCGTTGCCGGTCGAATGGCCGGAACCATCGAGACGGCGGGCATCGATCACCGCGTGCGCGGCGAGCGTGATCGAATGATCCGCCTGAATGAGGTAGTCGGCACCGGCGCTGAGCCCGTTGAGCGCATTCACGATCGAGCTGTTCGACAGCGTCACACCGGTGTCGCCCTGGCTCGCGTCGCCAATCACCAGATCGATCGGATCGAACAGCAGCGTGCCCGCCTTGCCGTTCGGCGCGGCAACCTTGACGGACACACCGCTGCCGACGTCGATGATCCCGTTTGCACTGAAATCGACCAGGCCGGCATTGCCGGTCTTCGAGCTCGCGTTGAAGGCGGCCCCGCCCGCAACGGTGAGGTTCTGCGCCGCCTTCAGGCGGATCTCGCCGGCATCACCGGTCCTGCTCGCGATGTTGAGCTTGGCGTTCTTGCCGATCTCGATGTTGTTGCCGGCCTGAACGGTGATGTTGCTGGGCGTCGAGGTGGTGCTCCGCGCGGTCAGGCGTCCGTTGACCTTGGCATCGTTGACCGCGCCGATATGGATCGAGCCGTTGCGCACGCTGATGGCGCTCGCGCTGCGCAGGCCCTTGGAATTGACCGAGGCGGCGAATTTCGCGGCGTGATCGAGATTGGCGATGTCGCGCTGGCTGGCGCCGCCGACATAGACGTTCTGCCCGGTCAGGCGCACGCCGTCCTGGGCGTTGACGCGACCATAGATGCGGATGTTGCCGTCGGGCGAGACCGGGAACGAGCCCGCCATCAGATTGCCGACGGCCGACTGGTTGATCTGCCCCTGCGGGCCGATCAGGCTGTCGGTGAACTCGCGCGTCGGCGTCGAGACGTTGAGGCTGCCGACATTGACCACGCCGCTGCGGCCGACCACGAAACCCTTGGGATCGGCGAAATAGACGTTACCGCCGATTGAGCCGTTCATGTACGAGTTCAGCGTGCCGTTGACATAGACCGGGGCGTCGCGAACGATGTTGACGAGGTTCTGCGTGCCGGTCGGCAGCTGCAGATTGACGGTGTTGCCCTGCCCGACGCTGAACTGCGAGAACGAGTTGAAGGCGTTGTTGCCGGAGACCGTCGACGTCGTGACGTTGGTCACGTTGCCGGAGGTCTGCAACGAGGTGCCGGTGCGGCCGTCGGGAACGATGACGTTCGCGGTCTGCGCCTGAACACGGACGCTGTACACCGGCAGGAAGACCATCTGCATCGCGCAGAGCAGCGACATCGAACGGAAATGCGCAAGTTTGCGCAAGCCGCGTTCGTCAGTGTCTCGCCTCGCAGATGGTCCGCGCATTTCAGATCCTCTTCATCGGCATTGGCGCCGATCCACGACCGGTGGGAGAATGTTGCGATCGTCCGGCATCAAAACTGGCCGGGCGGAAGCTTGAAGATGTCGGGGCTCTTGGCGTCGGCGACGTAGAACAGCAGCAGGCTGGTCGGCGTCAGCACGCGGTTGTTCTCCTTGGTCTCGAACGTCCCCTGCAGCAGCAGGATCACCGAGCGATCCTTGGCGTCGCTGCCGCGGAACATCACGATGCCGCCGGCGACGGGCATGTTGACCGCGATCGAGTCGGGCTTGAAGCCTTCGCCCATGAAATGGGCACGCAGGATGTTGGCGTTGGAGAACAGCTTCTCGGGCGTCATCGCCGCGTCGGTCCCCTTCGACCAGACCGCGCCGACCTGGATCAGCGACTTGGACTTGTAGCCGAACACGTAGGAGAGCTCGGCGGTACCGCCGTTCGGCAGCAGCTCCGGCGCGGAGAGCAGCAGGCTGCGCGTCAGCTCGGACGCGTTGTCCTGAATCTTGATCGCATCGGGCTTTGGGCTGAAGTCCTTTGCCATCGCCGCGCGAACGTCGGTCTCGTTCATGCCGAACTTGGCGGAGCGAAAGCCGTCGATCGCCTTGGTCTTGTCCTCTGCCGCGGGTGTCTCGGCTGCGGCCGCCGCTGTCGCGCCGGCGGCAACCGGCGCCGCGGCAGCGCTGGCTTTGGGCGCCGGCGCGGCCTTCTGCTTGGGCACGGGGGCCTGGTTGGGCACGGCGCCCTGGGCCGCGGGCGGGCCGGTTGGAACGGATGTGAGCCGGCCGGCCAGGGGCGGGACGAGGAAGAT
>JAFAEZ010000177.1 GCA_023423775.1 Pseudomonadota bacterium | reverse complement strand
GGCGCGACGAGCGCAAGAGAAGCCGCCACGGCGGCAGGTATCGGGGTGCGTGGCAAGGCTCGACCCTCCGTTCAGCCCATTAAGAGACGGATCAAATTGGGGTCGAGTCTAAGTATTTGCAACCAATTGTAAACCATGGTCTCTTTGCGCCCAACCGCCGAGTCGCGGCGGGGCAATCACCACCATCATGGGGGGTTATCGGAATGTCTTCAGTCTTCGTCCGTACGGACGCGAATGGCCGCATCCTCGCCAAATCCGGCACGACATATCGCGATCTCGAGACCTTCACCGGCGCCGGCGACATCGCCAACAGCTTCAACCTGATCGCGACCCATTCCGACACGACGGTGCCGGGCTCGCTTTCCGGGACCGAGAATTGGGACATCATCCCCGTCTATCTCGTCGCGGGCCAGACCTATGCCTTCTCCTATCGCGGCACGCCGGTCGACGGGATCGAAGACCCCTATCTGATATTGTACAATAGCGCCGGCGCCTACGTCACCGAGGATGACGACGGCGGCGCGGGCCGCGGCTCGATGATCACCTACACCGCGACGGCGACCGGCAACCACTATCTGCTCGCCAGCTCCTGGTACACGCTCGACACCGGCAACCCGACGCTCGACACCGGCAATTACACGCTCGACGTGTGGACCGCGAACCCGCTGCACGACGTGCCCGGCACGCTCGCCGGCGCGGTCGCGATCGATCCCGGCACGACCTACGGCTTCCTCGAAACGCCCGGCGACACCGACGTCTACAAGATCGATATGACCGCGGGCATGGTCTATTCGTTCGGCTATGCCGGCGGCATTTCCGGCGGCGCCGACTGGGACGACGAGCCCGGCGAGAATATCGGCGTGCTCGAACTCTATGACGCGGCCGGCAATTTCATCACCGACGCGGTCAATTACGAGACCGGCCTCAGCTTCTTCGCCGAAAATAGCGGCACTTATTATGTGCGCGCCTATGGGCTCGATCCTGCGATGACCGGCGGCTACACGCTCGACGTCGCCGAACTCAATCCGGCCGATTACGACCCGCTCCAGTCGCTCAACTGGGACAGCGCCGCCAACGTTCCGTTCGTGAACGTCGGCGGGGTGCCGACCGCCTATGTTTATTTCGCCGCCGCCGGCGAGAATTTCGGCGAGACCCAGGGCGACAGCAACGCGCCTTTGATCTCGCTCGGCTGGACCAATTACGAGATGCAGCAGGTGATGCTCGCGCTCGAGGAATATGAGCATATCCTCGGCGTGAACTATGTCGTCACCACCGACGTCAACCAGGCCACCTTCCGCCTGATCACGACCGAAGACGAGCCGTATGGCGCGCGCTTCTATCCGCAGGATCCGGCCTATGGCTCGGCCCAGGGGATCGGCACCTTCAACATCGACAGCGGCGGCTGGGGCGCGTTCCCGCAGAGCCTGGAGCGCGGCGGCTTCTCGTTCGCGGTGATCCTGCACGAATTCGGCCACGCCCACGGCATCGCTCACCCGCACGACAATGGCGGCGGCTCGGAGGTCATGCTCGGCGTCACCGGTTCGACCGGCTCCTACGGCGTCTACGACCTCAACCAGGGCGTCTATACCGTCATGTCCTACAATGACGCGTGGGACTTCCACCCGGACGGCCCGTCGGCGTTCACGATCGCCGGCATCGACAATGGCTGGTCGGGCTCGCTCGGCGCGTTCGACATCGCCGTGCTGCAGGCGCGCTACGGCGTCCACGCCTACAATACGGGCGACAACGTCTATGCGCTGACCGACGTGACCGACGACGCCTTCTACCAGACGATCTGGGACACGGGCGGCACCGACGCGATCGTCTATGGCGGCGCGCTCGACGCCCAGATCGACCTCACCGCGGCGACGCTCGACTACACCCCGACCGGCGGCGGCGTGATCTCGTTCCTCCACAACGAGCCGGGCGTTCCCAACTCGCTCCGCGTGCGGGGCGGCTACACGATCGCCAACGGCGTCGTGATCGAGAATGCCAGCGGCGGCAGCGGCGATGACGTGCTGATCGGCAACAGCGCCGCCAACACGCTCACCGGCAATGCCGGCAACGACACGTTGCTCGGCCGCGACGGCAACGACACGCTGTACGGCGGCGGCGGCAACGACGTGCTGAACGGCGGCGCCGGCAAGAACGAGCTGATCGGCGGCCTCGGCAACGACATCTTCGTGTTCGAAGACGCCGGCTCGAAGGACAAGATCCGCGACTTCGAATCGGGCCGCGACAAGATCGATCTCACCGCCTTCGGCATCGACAGCGGCGACGTGAAGATCAGCGGCGGCAAATTGTTCGTCGATACCGACGGCGTGCGCGGCTACGATCTCGAGATCGTCGTCCAGGGCGACAAGGTGAAGATGAGCGACATCCTGTTCGGCGATCCCGACTCGACGTCGATCCAGCACATGATGCAGACCCACTACGCGATCGCCTGATCTTGGCGATCGAGACGAGGGCGCTCCGGCTTCGGCCGGGGCGCCCTTTCTTTGTGCCGGGCATGGCGATCACAGCATCGGCGCGAAGCGTCCCGATCTCGCACAGGTGCCTTACTATAGCGGAAATACCGTGTCGCTGGCGGCGCTTAGGGCTTATAACGACCGGGATCCTGAGTGGGGCACAAGGGTCACTAGGCCTCGCCGTGTGCTTCTCCCTTTATTCCACGGCGGGGCCTTTTCACGCGCCCCTGCACGCCGCCCGCATCTCCGCCACGAACGCCGTGACAGCCGGCACGGCATCGGCGCCGTCGCGCGCGATCAGGCGCACGATTGCCGATCCCGAAATCACGCCCGCCGCTCCGGCGTCGAGCGCCGCCCGGACATGGTCCGGCCTCGAAATGCCGAAGCCGAGCACCGGCGGCGCGGCGCCTTCGCGCTCCAGCGCCGCGAGCAGGGCTTCATGGTCGAGCCGCATCTCCGTCTCGGCGCCGGTCACGCCGGCGCGGGCGACGCAATAGGTATAGCCCTCGCCGAGTTGGGCGATCCGCCGCAGCGTCATTTCGGGTGTGTTGGCGGCGGCGATCAGCACCGGCGCGATGCCGTGGCTGCGGGCCGACTGGACGAACGGCTCGGCCTCGAACGTGGGCACGTCGGCGACCAGCACGCTGTCGACGCCGGCGTCGGCGGCCGCCCGGTAGAAGGCCTCCCGGCCCCGGGCCAGCACCAGATTGGCATAGGTCAGCACGCCGACCGGCACCCGCGGGTGGCGGGCGCGGAACGCCTTCAGCAAGGCGAAGCAATCGGCGGTGGTGACGCCCAGCGCCAGCGCGCGCTCGGCGGCGGCCTGGATGGTCGGCCCGTCGGCGACCGGATCGGAGAAGGGGATGCCGACCTCGATCATGTCGGCGCCGGCCTCGACCAGGGCGTCGAGGATCGCGCCGGTCTCGTCGATGCCCGGATCCCCGAGCATCACGAACGCGCCGAACGCGCCCTCACCGGCCGCGCGCAGGCGCTCGAACATGGTTGCGTAGCGATCGGTCATGCCTCAAACCCCAGCAGGCGCTGCGCCTGTTCCATATCCTTGTCGCCACGGCCGGAGAGATTGACGACCAGCACCGTCTCCTCGGTCGCGGCCTCGGCCATCTTCAGAGCATGCGCGAGCGCATGGGCGGATTCGAACGCGCAGACGATGCCTTCGGATCGCGCCAGCAAAGCGAAGGCGTCGAGCGCCTCGCGGTCGGTGGCGCCGACATATTCGGCGCGGCCGCTGTCCTTGAGGAAGGCGTGCTCGGGCCCCACCGCCGGATAATCGAGCCCTGCCGAGACCGACCAGCTGTCGCTGATCTGCCCGTCCGCATCCTGCAGGACATAGGTCTCGGCGCCGTGCAGCACGCCCGGCCGGCCGCGCAGCAGCGTGGCGCCATGCTCGGCGCCGTCAAGGCCCTTGCCGGCCGCTTGGACCCCGCTCAGGCGGACGTCCGCGTCGTCGACGAAATCGGCAAACATCCCCATCGCGTTGGAGCCGCCGCCGACGCAGGCAATCACGGCGTCGGGCAGGCGACCTTCCTCGTCGAGGATCTGGGCGCGCGCCTCCTGGCCGATTACGCGCTGGAAATCGCGCACCATCAGCGGGAAGGGGTGGGGCCCGGCCACCGTTCCGAGCAGATAATGGGTGTCGTGGAAGCTGGCGGTCCAGTCGCGCAGCGCCTCGTTGACCGCGTCCTTTAGGCCGCGTCCGCCGCTTTCGACCGGGATCACTTCGGCGCCCATCAGCCGCATGCGGAAAACATTGAGCTTTTGCCGCTCGACGTCGTGCGCGCCCATGTAGATCCGCGTCTCCAGCCCGAACAAGGCGCCGGCGAGCGCGGTGGCGACGCCATGCTGGCCGGCGCCGGTCTCGGCGATGATGCGGCTTTTGCCCATCTTCTTGGCGAGCAGGGCCTGACCGAGCACCTGGTTGGTCTTGTGCGCGCCGCCGTGCAGCAGATCCTCGCGCTTCAGATACAGCCGCGCCTTGTCCGAGCCGAGATTGCGGCAGCGGGTGAGGGGCGTCGGCCGCCCGGCATATTTGACGAGCAGCTCATCCAGCTCGGCGACGAAGGCCGGGTCCTTCTGCGCGGCGAGGAAGGCCGCCTCGAGCTCCTCGAGCGCGGGCATCAATATTTCGGGTACATAGGCGCCGCCGAAGGCGCCGAACCGGCCGGATGTCAGCATGACGCGTCTCCCCGCACGGGAATGCGCAGCGCTTCGAAAAAGGCAAGCAATTTGCCGGCATCCTTGCGGCCCGGCGCGCTTTCGACCCCCGAGCCGACGTCGAGCGCAAAGGCGCCGACCTGCGACGCCGCCCGAGCATTGTCCGGATTGAGGCCGCCGGCCAACAGCGCACGGCGGAGGTCGGGATGGTCCGCGACGCGCGACCAGTCGAAGGCCCGGCCGGTGCCGCCGGAGCGACCGTCGACCGCCGTGTCGAACAGGGTCCGGTCCGCTCCCGACTGCGGTTCGGCCACGTCCGTGCCGACGGCGCTTGCCGCCCAAATCTCGCAGCCTTCGGGCAGCAGCGGCCGCAGCGCCGCGATATAATCGTAGTCCTCGCGGCCATGGAGCTGCACCGCTTCCAGGCGGAGGTCGCGGGCGCGACGTGCGACGGTCTCGGTGTCCTCGTCGCGGAAGACGCCTACCGCAGGCAGGCCGTGCTGCGCGGCCGCATCGGCCAGCGCCCGGGCCCGGTCCGGCGCCAGCGCGCGCGGCGTCTCCGGCACCATGATCAGCCCGGCGTAGGCGGCGCCGAATTCGGCGGCCAGCGCCAGATCGCGTTCGTCGGTGAGGCCGCAGACCTTGACCCGGCCGAAGGCGAGGGCGCGCGCAGCCTCGGCCGGATCCTCCGCCTTCATCAGCGAGGAGCCGACCAGGAAGGCGTCGGCGTGGCGGCTGAGGCGCGCGACGTCGGCGCGGTCTTTTATGCCCGATTCCGCGACGACGAGCCGGTCGGCCGGCACCAGTCCGGCGAGCCGCTCGGTCACGGCGAGGTCGACTTTCAGCGTCTTGAGGTCGCGATTGTTGATGCCGACGATTTCGGCGCCGAGCGCGACCGCGCGCTGCACCTCGTCCGCATCATGCGCCTCGACCAGGGCGTCCATGCCGAGCCTGCGCGCCTCCTCGACTACGGCGGCGGCCTCGGCATCGTCCAGCACCGAGAGCATCACCAGCACGGCGTCGGCGCCGTGGATGCGCGCCTCGGCGACCTGGCGCACGTCGACCACGAAATCCTTGGCGAGGATCGGGCCGGAAAATTCCGCCCGCACCTTTTCGAGATCGGCATAGGAGCCGCCGAAATAGGGACCGTCGATCAGCACACTGATCGCGTCGGCGGCGCTGCGATAGGCACGCGCGAAGGCTGCCGGATCGGCCTCGCTGCGCAAGGCCCCTTCGGAGGGGGAGACGCGCTTCACTTCCATGATGAAGCGGGCACCGGGCCGCGCCAAAGCGGCCTTGAGGCTGCGAGAGGTCGGCTCGGCGCGTGCGCGCAGATCCTCGAGGGTGACGTCGGCGAGCCGCTCCACCACGTCGATACGCTTGCGGGCGACGATCGCGCCCAGAACATCGTCAGTCATTGGTAGCTTCCACGAACATCTTGAGGTGGCGCGAGGGGGTGCCGGAGCGGATTGCGTCCAGCGCCCGGGCGACGCCGTCCTTGAGATCGGCGGCGAGACCGGCGGTCATCAGCAGCGCGCCGGCATTGAGCGCGACCACTTCGGTTTCCGCGGCCGCGCCTTCGCCCTTGAGCAGGGCAGCGAGCCGCGCGGCATTCTCTTCCGGGCCGGCGCCCTTGATAGTGGCGACCGGGCGGCGCTGCAGGCCGGCCTCTTCGGGGCTGAGCCGCATCGTGCGCATCGTGCCGTCGGCGAGCAGAATCGCTTCGCTCTCGCCGTGCAGCGCGATCTCGTCGAGCCCGGCGCCGTGCACGACCAACGCGCGCTCGACCCCCAGAGCGGCGAGTGTCTCGGCGACCGGCGCGATCATCCGCGGATCGGCGACACCCAGCAATTGCACCTGGGGCTCGGCCGGGTTCACGCACGGGCCGAGGATGTTCATGATCGTCCGCACCTTGAGCGCACGCCGCACCGGGCCGGCATGTTTGAGGCCCGGGTGGTAGAGCGGCGCCAGCAAGAAACAGATCCCGGTCTCGTCCAGTGCGCGGCGCGCGGTCTCGGCGGGGATATCGAGCCGGGCACCCAGTTGCTCGAGCACGTCGGCGGAGCCGCAGCGCGAGGTGATCGAGCGGTTGCCGTGCTTGGCGACTGGGAGCCCGCAGGCCGCAGCGACGAAGGCGGCGGCGGTGGAGACGTTGATTGAGCCCGATCCGTCGCCGCCGGTGCCGCAGGTGTCGGCGAACAGATAATCGGGACGCGGGAACGGCGCGTCGGCGGCGCGCAGCGCGCGGGCGGCGCCGGTCAGCTCGGGGGCGGTCTCGCCCTTCAGGCGGAGCGCGATCAGCATCGCCGCCATGGTGGGCTCGTCGAGCCGGCCATCGACCAGGGCCTCGAACAGGCTGTGCGCTTCGGCCTCGCCGAGCGAATGGCCGGCATAGAGGCGGGAGAGGGCGTCTTCGTGGGCGTCGGGAAAGGACGTGGCGGCGGCCGGGGCCAGGCTGGTGTTCATGTACATGTCGGGATTTCCTTGGGGAGCGCGCGAAAAAAAAGCCCGCCGGAAGGCGGGCTTGTTCTGGGGTCGACTGGACCTAGAGGGTCCGGTTCACCAAAGACGCAAGGCGGCCGCCGCGGGATTCATGTTCCGCCACCAAAGCCAGGCCTGCGAGGAAGACGCGCGCACCGCGGCGACGCCCGGAAGGGCGGCCTGCATGTCCGTCGAGGAAGCGCGGTTCGTCATCCCCTTTAAAATCAGCGGGCGGGACGGGTTCGTCAACCCCCGATCGGGACGACGCGCAAAAGAACCGCCGATCCCTGCCGAATTGGAGACGATGGCACGCGCAATTGCGGGGCGGCTGGCTTATGCTGCGCCGACAGCGGGAGCGGACGATGGGCCAGTATCTCGACTCGATCGACGCGGCACCGCCGGCCCGCCGCTGGCCGCTCGTCCGCCGCCTGATGATGCACGAGCGCCAACCCTTCTTCGCCGAACTGCGCGCCGAGCGGCCGGTGCTCGAACTGCCCGAACTCACTTTTCTCACCCGCCACCAGGATTGCACGCTGGTGCTCGCCCGCTGGCGCGACTTCGGCGTCGATCTCTACAAGCCCAAGCAGGGCGATTATTTCATGGCGCAGGACGACAGCGCCGATCATTGGCGCGATAAATCGGTGATGAAGGCGATCCTCGACGTCGAGCATATACCGGCGATGCGGGCGTTCGTCGGGGCGAAGGCGCGCGAGATTCTCGACAGGTCGCACGGCCGGATCGACGCTCCGCAGGCGCTGACCCGGGCGGTGCCGATCGCGCTCGTCCAGGAGCATTTCGGCTTCACCCGCAGCGATCCCGCCAAGCTCCAGGCCTGGTCCTACTGGAACCAGCAGGACGCCTTCCACAACCAGCCGTTCGACGCCGACGTGGTCGAGGATGCCGAGCATATCATCGCGGAGCGCAAGAAGGCGAACATCATGCTCGCTTTCTACGTCGGCCGGCTGGTGCTGCGCCGCTCGGTGCAGGTGAAGCTCGGCAACGATATCGACGACAGCGTCGCGCGGCTGCTGCGGCTGTCGTTCAGCGAGGGCATCCGGTTCCCGCTCAAGAAGGTGCTGTTCAACGCCGGCGGGCTGCTGATCGGGGCGGTCGAGACCACGTCGCACGCGGTCAACAACGCGCTCGCCGAATTGCTCGGCCGGCCCGACATGCTGGCGCGGGCGCAGCGGGCGGCGGCGGCGGACGACCCGGCCGAGTTCGACGGTTATGTGTTCGAGGCTCTGCGCTTCAATCCGGCCTTTCCCTATTTCTTCCGCACCTGCCACCGCGCCACGCAGTTCGCCGGGGGCACGCCGCACGCGCGCACGGTGCAGCCGGGCACCACGGTCATGGCCTGCACGCACAGCGCGATGTTCGACGAGGCCGCCTATGCGGATCCGGAGAGGTTCGATCCCCGCCGCAGCGCCGAGGAGACCTTCACCTTCGGCTACGGCCACCATGAGTGTCTGGGCCGGCACGTCGCCACGGCGATGGTGCCGGAGATCGTCCGCCAGGTCCTGCTGCGCAACAATCTCCGCGCCGACGCGCCGATCGACTATCGCGGCGGCGTGCCCGAGCGTTACATGCTGCGCTGGGACTTCTGAACGCACCGCGGGGAACCTGCGCGAACCCGCAATTTTCGCTTGGCTACCGCTACTTATCGCTTCATGGTCGCGACGGTTGGGGCGGTTGTGGGCGCCCCAGAGGGGATTCTGCTCTTGACCATGGCCGTATCGCTCGTCGCGGTGGCAGCTTTGCTGGCCCAGGCGGCGCCATCCGTGAAGGAATTGCCGCAGCCGACCCGCGACCCGCTCGCCATCCAGCGCGCGGACGATCCGGTGATCGCGCTCAGCCGCACCAGCGTGCCGGCGGCGGAATTCACCGCGCTCGTCCAGCAGGCGGTAGATCGCAGCCCGGGCGTGGACGAGACGGTGGCGGGCATCGCCGAGGCCGAAGCGGCGCGGCGGGAGGCACGGTCGGCCTTGTTTCCGGTGATCGATCTCAGCGTCAATTCGCAGCGCTCCTTCGCGCGCGAATTCGACAACGATCCCGACAATATCGTCGAGCGGTCGCGCTCGGCGGCGCGCACCGACCTGCTCGCCAGCGCGCAGCAGACGATCCTGGATTTCGGCGCGACCGCCAACCGCATCGCCGCCGCCGGCGCGCGGCTTCGTGCCGCCAGCCTCGATGCCGAGGCGCAGGCGGACCGGGTGGCGCTGAATGCGATCGCCGCCTGGTACGACGTCTTCGCCTATCGCGCGCTGGTGACCCTGGCCGAGGCCTTTGCCGACAATCAGCAGGAATTGCGCGAGGCGATCCAGACCCGCATCTCGCAGGGCGTCTCCGCCCCCGGCGATCTGCCGCGCGTCGAAAGCTACATTGCCTCGTCGCAGGCCGACCTCGCCCGCTTCCGCCGCCAGCTCGCCAATGCCGAGGCGCGGTTCGAGGAAACGTTCGGGGTGGCGCCGCCGCCCGGCCTCGGCCGCGCGCCGACGGTGGAGGTGCCGTCGTCGACCAAGGAGGCGGCGCAGTTCATGGCCCGCTCGCGCCCCGAAGTGGAG
>JAFAEZ010000135.1 GCA_023423775.1 Pseudomonadota bacterium | reverse complement strand
CGGCCGCGCCCATCAGCGCAATCAGAACGATGTGCGGATCCGGGCCAATCTCGCGCTCGTGCTGGGATTGCAAGGCCGCGAGGCCGAGGCTGAAATCCTCGTGAAGGCCGACCTGCCGCCGGATGAGGCTGCGGCAAAGGTCGCGGCGCTGCGGCAGCTGCTGGCGAAGAAGCAGCAGCGGGCGGACAAATAGCCGCGCCTACGACGCCTTGCGATGTGGCGCGGAGCTGCGGCCCGACTTGCCTTTCAGCTTCTTCAGGAGCGGTCCGAGCAGCGAGCGCTTCGGCTTCTTCACCTCGCCGCGGCCGGCGAGCCGGTTCGCCATCGTCTGGAACAGCTCGGTGGTGCGGTGGCTCTTGGAGACCTCCGCGATCATCTGGCCGTTGTTGGCGGCGGTGGAGAACAGCTTCGAATCGAACGGGATCACCGCCAGCGGCTGGCTCTCCATGGTCTTGGCGAAGGCCTTGACCTCGATCTCCGCGCGCTTGTGCATGCCGACCTGGTTGAGGCAGTACAGCGGCGGCCGGTCGTTCGGGCGCGCCGCCTTGAGCACGCTCAGCATGTTCTTGGTGTTGCGCAAATTGGCGAGATCAGGCTCGGCCACGATCACGATGTCGTCGGCATTGACCAGCGCGCGGCGCGTCCAGCCCGACCATTGGTGGGGAACGTCGAGCACGATGCAGGGCGTGGTCATGCGCAAGGTGTCGAACACCGCGTCGAAAGCTTCGGCACCGAAATCGTAGACGCGGTCGAGCGTCGCGGGCGCGGCCAGCAGGCTGAGGCGCTCGGTGCATTTGGCAAGCAGGCGCTCCAGCAGCGCCGTGTCCGGCCGGTCCTGCGACAGCACCGCGTTGGCGATGCCCTGCACCGGGTCCTGATTGTAGTCGAGGCTCGCGGTGCCGAAGGCGAGGTCGAGATCGATCACGACGGAATCGAGCGCGAGGTCGCGGGCGATGGTCCAGGCCACGTTGTGCGCGATGGTGGACGCGCCGACGCCGCCCTTGGCGCCGACCACGGCGATGACGCGGCCGGTGATGATGGCCTCGGACGCCGAGAACAGGCTGCAGATCGAGCGGACCACGTCGAGCGTTTCGACCGGTCCGACCACGTAATCGTTGACGCCGCGGCGGACCAGCTCGCGATAGGGCGCGGTGTCGTTGGGATTGCCGATCACGACGACGCGGGTGCCGGGGTCGCAGACGCCGGCGAGGTCGTCGAGCCCCTCCAGGATGTCACGGGTGCCGTCGGATTCGATCACGATCACGTTCGGCGTCGGCATCGTTTCGTAGACTTCGATCGCCGCAGCGAGACCGCCGTCCCTGGCGGTCAGATGCGCCTTGGCAAGCCGGCGATCCTGCCCCGCCGCGGTCACCGCGGCGAGCGTCTGCTCGGTCTCGCAAAAGGCCTGCACCGAGATACGCGGGACCGGCGCAATGTGCTCGTCGGGGTGCCGCGGATCGTCCGCCTCTTCGTCGTGGATGCCAGTCATTTGCCGGTTTCGCTGAGTTTGGCCTTGTCGGCCTCGGGATAGGAGGTCGCTGTCGTCGAGCCCTTGCGATAGCGGTCGAAGGCGATGTTGCGTCGTGCGGTATAGGCGGGCGTCTCGCCGCGCGGCTGCTCGAGGTCGGCGGGGTTGTCGATCATCGCCGCGAGATTGCGCTGGCTGGCGCAGCCGAGATTGAAGTACGGCCGGTTCTCGCTGTAGTCGGGGTTGAGGATGTTCGGACCAACGTCTTCCGGCCACAGCCCGCAGGGGCCGGCCACGGCGCTGATCTTGGAATAGCTCAGCCGGATCGTCGGCAGCAGGCCGGGATCCTCGGGGCGATAGGGATGCTGGACGATGGCGCGCGACGGCACGCCGCCGGCCGCGAGCACGGAGCGGATTTCCCGGTAGGTCGCCGCAGCGGCGCGCGAATTCGCGGTATCGACGGGGACGTCGACGACGACGGAGCCGGTGCCTTCACGCACCCAGTCCCGGGCGATGCCCGCGACGTCGGCGCCTTGCTCGGCCGAAAGGCCCCCGCGTGACTTGCCGACGAAGATGACGATCGAACGCTTGCCCTCCTGCACCGCGATCGGATGGCGCTGGCGATAATCGGTCGGCACCGTCTGGGTGACGATCTCACCGGAGGTGTTGCAGGCGCCCAGCATGACGGAGAGCCCCGTCAGTGTCAGCGCGATCTTCAAGTTGCGACGTCGATCGCCCATCGTCTTCGTCATCGCTTCATCCCCCTTGCCCCAAATCCCGCGCCGTTCCCCAAGTCTTGTTCAGACGTCCTGTGTCGGAAGCCCCGTTTCCGGGACCTCCGTTCGTCTCAATCGATGATGAAGCCGAAATCGCCGGGCGTGCCGTTGATCGGATCGACCCGGCGCGTGAGGCCATAGAGGCGGTTCCTGCGGCCGAGCAGCGCCGTCTGCGCGTCGGAGGCCGGCGCGAAGCCGTCGTCCGGGCGCGACAATTCCTTCTGGCCGACCGCACGCACCACATAGGGCGTCACGATCACCATCAGCTCGGTCTCGTTGTTGACGAAGTCGCGGCTGCGGAACAACGCGCCGATGATCGGCACCTGGTCGACGCCGGGCAGGCCGTTGATGGCCTGCTTGGTCTGCTGCTGGATCAGGCCGGCCATTGCCATCGAGCCGCCGGAGGGAATCTCCAGCGTGGTCTCGGCGCGGCGGGTCTGGATCGAGGGGATGGTGATCGAGTTGCTCGAGGTCGAGGACACCGCCTGCGTCAGCGTGATCGAGTTCGTATTCGACAACTCCGAGACCTCGGTCATCACGCGCAGGCTGATGCGGCCTTCGCTGAGCACGACCGGGGTGAAGTTGAGGGAGATGCCGAACTTCTTGTAGGTGACCTGGGTGGTACAGACGTGGGTGACGGGATCGCAGGAATATCCTGCGGGAATCGGGAATTCGCCGCCAGCGATGAAGGTGGCGGATTCGCCGGAGATCGCGGTCAGGCTCGGTTCGGCGAGCGTGCGCATGACGCCGGCGCTTTCCATCGCGCGCATCGTGGCGCTGACGGTGGCGACGCCCTTGGCGAGACCGGCAACGCCGAGCCCGTTGCTGCCGACGATCGGCCCGCCCGAGACCGCGAACGG
>JAFAEZ010000123.1 GCA_023423775.1 Pseudomonadota bacterium | reverse complement strand
GCTTCGGCGGGGGAGGCGGGGGTTTCGGCGGCTTCTCCGGCGGCGGTGGCTCTTTCGGCGGCGGGGGCGCTTCGGGCGGATGGTAAGGTTCAGTCAGGCCGACCATGAGCTGGTCACGCGCGCGGTCGCTGAGGCGGAGCGCAAGAGCGATGGCGAGATCGTAACCGTCGTCGCCGCAAAGTCCGACGCTTATCATGACGTCGGCCTGCATTACGCGGTGCTGGCGATGCTGCTCGTGCCCGCGGCATTGGTCTTGGTCCCGCAGGGGCTGATCGACCGGCTGATGGCCTTGTTCGTCGGCTGGAATGCGGCGCCGACGCGTGGGATGCTGATGCTCTTGCTGTTCGCTCTGCTGGCAATTGCCTTCCTGATCGTGCGCTTCGCTCTCGCTTATATGCCGCTCCGCATGGCGCTGACGCCCGGTCGGACCAAGACGCGCCGAGTCCGCCGCCGCGCGATCCAATTGTTCCGGATCGGCGCCGAGAGCCGCACCGCCGGGCGCACCGGCATCCTGCTGTATCTGTCGATGGCCGAGCATCGTGCCGAGATCGTCGCCGACGAGGCCATCCACTCGAAGGTGGAGCCGGACGTGTGGGGCGATGCGATGGCGGTGCTGATCGAGCATGTGAAGGCCGACCGCCCGGGCGAGGGCATGGCGCGCGCGGTCGAGAAGATCGGCGAGGTACTCGCCGGCTGCATTCCGGCGCGCCACGAAAATCCCAATGAGCTGCCGGATCGCCTGATCGAATTATGACCGAACCGATCGAGACCGTCTGGGAAGGCCAGTTCATCGCCGCCAAGCGGATGGGGAAATGGGAGTTCGTCTCGCGCACGCGCGGCGTCTCCGCGGCGGTGATGATCGCCATCGACGAGGGCCATATCCTACTCGTCGAGCAGTGGCGGGCACCGCTGCAGGCCCAATGTCTCGAACTGCCGGCCGGGCTGGTGGGCGACGAGCAGGAGGGCGAGAGCGTCGAAGTCGCGGCGATCCGCGAGCTGGAGGAAGAGACCGGCTACCGCGCCGCGGGGATGGTGGATCTCGGACGCTTCCATGCCTCGCCGGGGATGTCGTCGGAAGGCTTCACCTTGCTGCGCGCCGAGGGGCTGACCAAGGTCGGCGAGGGCGGCGGCGTCGAGGGCGAGAACATCGCCGTCCACCGCGTGCCGCTCGCGGACGTGCCCGATTTCATCGCGCGCAAGCGGGCCGAGGGCATCGCCATGGACGCGAAGCTGCTATTGCTGCTTGGGCCCGGCTTTCTTCAGCCATTCGGCGTCGCGGGCCATTGATTCGACGGTTGGCGCAGCGTCGCTGCTGCCGGTCATGCTGTGCCGCCAGCTGCGCACGCTCAGCTCCGAATCGAGACAGCGATATTCAGTGATGACGTGGCCGTCGCCGTCGGTCCGCACCATGTGGATGCGGACGTCGCCAGGGCCGATCGCGTAGGGGCCGCGGACGGCGACATAATCATCGCCGCGGGCCTCGGCGACGCGCTGCTCGAGGTAGATCCGGCACGCGCCGGCGTCGGCAAAGCGGTCGCCCTGCGGCTCGAACTTCGCCTCCTGCGCCAGCGCCGGCGCGGCGGCGAGGAGCAGCAAGGCGAAGGCGGGTTTCACCGGAAATTGTCGGCGTAGGATTGCAGCTTGAGCTTGCGCACCGTCGGCGGGATGACGTGGTAGGACACGCCCTCGCGCTCGGCATAGGCCTTGGCCTCATCGAGCGTGTCGAAGGTGAGCTGCACCTGCGTCTGGGTGTCGCTGCCGCCGGACCAGCCGGTCAGCGGATCGGGCCGACGCGGGGTGGTCGATTCGAAGGCGAGGACCCAGCGTCCCTCGCGGGCCTTGCCCGACTGCATCGCGTTCTTGGTTTCCTGGAAGATGCGGGCTGCCATTCTATTCCCTTGAAATCGGATCCTTTGACCGGTCCTATATCGCTCAGCCCGAACGGGCGGAAGCCTTCTTGGTGCGCAAGGTAGGATCGGCGGCGGCCGGGTCGTCTGGCCAAGGATGGCGGGGGTAGCGGCCTCGCATTTCCTTGGCGACTGCGGCCCAGCTTCCCGCCCAGAAACCGGGCAGGTCACGCGTCGTCTGGATCGGCCGACCGGCCGGCGAGGTCAGCGACAGGACGAGCGGGATGCGCCCGCCGGCGATGCTCGGATGCTCCGACAGGCCGAAAAAGGCCTGGGGGCGAGCCGTGACGGTCGGGCCCGCCTCGGCCTCATAGTCGATCGCATGGCTGCTTCCGGCCGGTGTCGTGAAGGCGTGGGGCGCGAGCCGGTCGATCGCCTTGCGGCCTTCCCAGCCCAGAGCGGCATCGAGCACGCCGCTCAATGCTCCAGGGTCGATCTCGCTCAGCCGCCTCTTGCCCGCGACGAGCATCGGCAGCCAGTCGTCGAGCGAGGCGAGCAAGGCGCCGTCGGACAAATCGGGCAGCGACGGATCGTGGGCTGCGGCGGCGAAGGCGACGCGCCGGCGCAGCGACTGCGCGGCGTCGCTCCACGGCAGCAGGTGCAGCCCGTGGCTGCGCACGCCCTCGACCAGAGCGGCGGCGACAGCTTCAGGATCGGGCTTGCTGTCCTGGCCGCCCGAAAGCTGGATCGCGCCGAGCCGGCGGCCATGGGTGGCGCGCACTCCGCCGGTGCCCGGGTCGAACGCTACATGGCTGCCGCTATTGATGCGATCGGCGAACAGTGATTCGATCGTGGCTTCCTCGATCGTCGCGGCGGAGAGGATGCGGGCACCAGCCGCGCTGCCGCCGACTTCGGCCACCGCCAGCCAGGTCTCGCGCGCGAGCAGGGAGGCGGGATCGAGCCGGAAGCCGCGCCCGCCCGCCGAGATCCAGTTTTCGCCCGAAGCGTCGCGCCGCTTCGCCACGCGATCCGGGAAGGCGAGGGCGACGCAAGCGCCCACGCCCCCCGGCCGAAGCGGGGACCCGGTAGAGAGGTCGTCCCGGGGCCCGGCCGTCGGCGCGGAGCTTTCGCGAACGAGCCGGCGCCACCTTTTCGCGAGGCCCTTGGCGCCTTCGGCGCGCTGGCCTCTTTCGCTGCGCCAGCGGCGGAGGCGGAGTTCGAGGTCGGCGTCGCTGCCGCCGAGGCCGCGCTCGGACAGCAAAACCGCGACCTCGGCCGCGGTCGCGCCCCAGTCGCGCGCATCGGCCTCCAGCATCATGTGGGCGAGGCGCGGCGGCAGCGGTAGGGCGGCGACCGCCTTGCCGTGCGCGGTCGGGCGGCCGTCCTCGTCCAGCGCGCCGAGCGAGCGCAGCCGCTTGCGCGCCTCGTCGACCGCAGCGGCGGGTGGCGGATCGATCCATTTGAGGTCGCGCGGATCGGCTGCGCCCCAGATCGCGCAGTCGAGCAGGAGCGCGCTCAGATCCGCCTCCAATATCTCGGGCGGGTCGAAGCGCGGCAGCGCCGCGGTCGCCGCTTCCTCCCACAGGCGGTACACCGTGCCTGGCTCCTGGCGACCGGCGCGGCCGGCGCGCTGGATGACCGCCGCCTGGCTCGCCCGTTCGGTGACCAGCCGGGTGATGCCGGCGCCGCGGTCGTAGCGGGCGCGGCGGGCAAGGCCGGAATCGACGACGATGCGGACCCCGTCCAGCGTCAGGCTGGTCTCGGCGATCGAGGTGGCGAGCACGATCTTGCGCCGGCCGGCGGGCGCGGCGGCGATGGCGGCGCGCTGGTCGCGCGGATCGAGCGAACCGTGCAGCTTGTGCACGTCGACGCCGGCAGGAAGGCTTTCGAGCCGCTCGGCGGTGCGCTCGATCTCGGCGACGCCGGGCAGGAAGGCGAGCAAGCTGCCCTCGGCTTCGGCCAGCGCGCGGCGGATGGCGGCGGCCATATCGTCTTCGATGCGCTTCTCGGCGGAGCGGCCGATATGGCGCAGGGTGATCGGATGCGATCGGCCCTCGCTTTCGACCAGCGGCGCGTCTCCCATCAATTGAGCGAAGCGGGTTCCGTCGAGCGTCGCCGACATCGCGACCAGGCGCAGGTCGGGCCGCAAGGCCGCCTGCGCGTCAAGCGCCAGCGCCAGCCCGAAATCGCTGTCGAGGCTGCGCTCGTGGACCTCGTCGAACAATACCGCCGACACGCCCGCAAGCTCGGGATCGGCCTGGATGCGGTTGCGGAAAATGCCCTCGGTGATGACGAGGATGCGCGTCCTCGCCGATCGTTTGGCGTCGAGGCGGGTGGCGTAGCCGATCGTCTGGCCGACCGGCTCGCCGGCCAGTTCGGCCATGCGTTCGGCGGCGGCGCGTGCAGCGAGCCGGCGCGGCGACAGCAGCAATATCTCGCCGCTACACCAGGGCTGATCGAGCAACGCGGGCGCGACGGCGGTCGTCTTGCCGGCGCCGGGCGGCGCGACGAGGACCGCACTGGACCCGGCGCGCAAGGCGGCGAGCAGGTCCGGGAGGACAGCATGGATGGGAAGCACCCCCCTCCCGCTTGCGGGAGGGGCCATGGGAGGGGATGTCGCTTCACGATCGGGCACGGTGTCTCTTGTCACCGACCGGCCCTCCCCTCAATCCCCTGCCGCCTGCGGGAGGGGAGGCTCAATAAGCGCGCGAGATGGCGAACTCGACGGCCTCGATCAAAGCCGACTTTGCCTTACCGGCCGGGAAGGGACCGAGCGCGTCGATCGCTCGCTGGCCGTAATGGCGGGCGCGGGCGATGGTGTCGTCGATCGCATTGTGCTGGCGGAGCAGGGTGGTGGCGTAATCGAGATCCTCGTCGGAGGCGCGCCGGCCTTCGATGGCGTCGCGCCAGAATGTGCGTTCGGTATCGCTGCCGCGGGCGTAAGCGAGGATCACCGGCAGGGTCACCTTGCCGTCGCGGAAGTCGTCACCCACTCCCTTGCCCATCGTTTCGGCGCTCGAGGCATAATCGATCGCATCGTCGACCAACTGGAAGGCGATGCCGAGACAGCGGCCATAAGCGTCGAGCGCCTGCTCGACCGTCTCGTCGCGTTCGCCGACCATCGCCGCGACCTGGCAGGCGGCGGCGAACAGCACGGCCGTCTTGGCGGTGATGATGCCAAGATAATGGTCCTCGCTGGTCTCGATCCGCCGTTGCGCGGTCAGCTGGTCTACTTCGCCCTCCGCCATCACGGCTGAGACGTGCGAGAGGAGGCGCAGCACCTTGAGGCTGCCGTCCTCGACCATCAGTTCGAAGCTGCGTGCGAACAGGAAGTCGCCCACCAGCACGCTGGCCGGATTGCCCCAGATGATGTTGGCGGTGCGCTTGCCGCGGCGCATGCCCGAGCCGTCGACGACATCGTCGTGGAGCAAAGTGGCGGTGTGGATGAACTCGACCGCGGCGGCGAGCTTGTGGTGGCGGGTGCCGCCATAATCGAGCAGGCGGGCGCAGGCCAAAGTCAGCATCGGCCGCATCCGCTTGCCGCCGCTGGCGATCAAATGCCCGGCCAGTTCCGGAATGAGCGGGATCTGGCTCTGCATCCGGTCCAGAATGACCGTGTTGACGTGGTTCAGGTCGCTCGCGACGAGCTGCATCATCGGGTCGAGAGAAGGCGCGCGCGCGCCGCCGATCTGGTGGATGGTCGCGGTCATCGGCCGCAGCCTGTGCGCGCTGGAGCGGCCAAAGGCAAGACCGTGCGACCCACTAGGGTGCCAGCGGCAGCTTCAGCCGCGCGAGCAGGCCGCCCAGATCCTCGCTTTCCTCCAGTGCGACGGAACCCTCGTAGATCTCGGCGACGTCGCGGACGATAGCGAGGCCGAGGCCGGTGCCGGGCTTCTCGAGATCGAGCCGGGCGCCGCGGTCGAAGATGCTGGCGCGCTGTGCCTCGGGTATGCCGGGGCCGTCATCCTCGACCTCGATCTCGGCGCATTCGGGCGTGCGGCGGACGGTCACGAAGACGCGGCCCCCGCCATATTTGGCGGCATTCTCGATCAGATTCCCGACCAGCTCGTCCAGATCCTGGCGCTCGACCCTGACCGCCACGTCCTTGTCGCCGGCAAGGTCGATCGTGACATCCGGATAGAGCCGGCTCACCGCGCGCTCGACCGCTTCCAGAGCCGGCCACACCTCGGCGCGGGCCTGAGCGCTCGACCGGCGGCCGATCGCGCGGGCGCGGGCGAGATGATGGTCGACCTGGCGGCGCATCGTCGTCACCTCGCGGCACACCGTCTCGTCGAGGTCGGGGCTGTTCGCGGTGGCGGCGTTGGTCAGCACGGTGAGCGGCGTCTTGAGCGCGTGGGCGAGGTTGCCGGCATGGCGGCGCGCCTCCTCGGCCTGCACCTCGTTATGGACGAGCAGGTCGTTCAGCTCCTGCGTCAGCGGCTCGATCTCGCGCGGGAATCGTTCCTCGATGCGGGATTTCTCGCCGGATCGGACCTGAGCGATGGCGCGGCGCACGCGGCGCAACGGCCACAGGCCGTAAAAGGCCTGGATCGCGGCCATGATCAGCAGGCCAAGACCGAGCACCCCGAACGAGCGCACCATCGTCTTGCGCAGGACGTTGATCTGGTCCTCGAGCGCCTCGCGGCTCTGCGCGACCTGGAAGCGCCAGCGCACGTCCGATCCAGGAAGCATGACGTCGCGCTCCAGCACCCGCAACGGCTCGTCGCGAAACTCGGTGCTGTCATAATCGTGCAGCTCGAAATCATTGTGCGACGTGTTGACGCGCAACGCCCGGTCCCAGAGCGAGCGCGAGGCGAACCGCTCGGCGCCCTTGCCGCTGATCTGGAAATAGAGGCCCGAATAGGGTTCGAGGAAGCGTTGGTCGGCCGGCGGCCGGTTGAAATAGACCTCACCGTCCGGCCCGATCTCCGAGGAAGCGATCAAGGCGGTCAGCACGTAATCGAGCTGCGAATCGAAGTTGCGCGTGATCGCCGACGCCAGCACGCGATCGAGCGCAAAGCCGCCGACGCCGAGCAGCAGGGCGATCCACAGCGTCGCGACGCCGATCATGCGCCAGGTCAGCGAGCCCGTGGAGCCTGGCTGACCGGTTTTGCGGCGGCGCGGGAAGGGAAGGCGGAAGGCGGACTTCATGGGCCGGTCCGCGGGGCGATCAAGCGCGCGGATCCTCCAGCGAATAGCCGAGACCGCGGATGGTGGTGATCACGTCGGGGCCGAGCTTCTTGCGAATGCGCGTGACGAACACCTCGATCGTGTTCGAATCCCGGTCGAAATCCTGGTCGTATATATGTTCGATCAGCTCGGTGCGCGAGACGACCTTGCCCTTGTGGTGCATCAGGTAGGAGAGGAGCTTGTATTCCTGCGCGGTGAGCTTCACCGGCTCGCCGTCCAGCGTCACCTTGCCCGAGCGGGTGTCGAGGCGGACGTCGCCGGCGGTCAGCTCGGTCGAGGCATTGCCCGAGGCGCGACGGATGAGCGCGCGCAGCCGGGCGATCAATTCCTCGGTCTGGAAGGGCTTGGCGAGATAATCGTCGGCGCCGGCATCGAGGCCCGCGACCTTGTCCGACCAGCTGTCGCGCGCCGTCAGCACCAGCACCGGGACCTTGATCCCCTCCTTGCGCCAGCGGTCGAGCACGGTCAGGCCGTCCACCTCGGGCAGGCCAAGATCGAGGATGATCGCATCGTAGCTTTCGGTCGAGCCGAGATAATGGCCGTCCTCGCCGTCCGTGGCGAGGTCGACGGCATAGCCGGCGCCCTCCAGCGTCGCACGGAGCTGGCGCCCCAGATTGGGCTCGTCCTCGACGATGAGAACCCGCATCTTTATCCCCTCTGACTGGTCAATGGCACATAGTGTAGCCGCCCAACCAGTCCAAGGGCCAATGGTTTCACGCGCGGAAGGATGAAGTGTGCGGCTTAGTGGCCGGAGCGTCCGAGGACCTGTCCGGTGCGCGCATCGACGTCGACCCAGATGACCCGGCCGCCGCGCATGAACTTCAGGCGATAGATGCCGGCGCCGGGATCGAGCTCGGGGCCGAGATAATCGGCGCCGCCCATACGGGGGAGGACACGGGATTCGATGGCGCGCAGCGGCAGGAAATGGCCGTCGCGAGTGCCCTTATAGGCCGCCTCCTGCTCGCGGTCGCGCGGTCGCGCATCGGCCGGGGGCGCCAGCGCGGACGTGCCGATCACGAGCCCGAGGGCGGCGGCAAGGAGGGTGGAACGCAGGGCCATCTGAAATTCGCTTCTAGCTTGGTTTCAACGCCGGAATAGAGGCGCGGCATTGAATAGGCCATGAATGCTTCGGAAGGGTGACCTTAATGTTGCGGCCTCGCGCCGGGCAAGCCTTTGGAGGCAAGGCAAAGCAGCCGCCTGGCGGAGAGATGGGCAGGCCAGCGCGAGCAAGCGGTGCGCGCCGGGGTGACGATCCCGATCGAAGCCCCTATGTCGCGCCCATGGCTGCACCTGTTCTCGCATATGAAAATCTCGGTCTCGTCCAGGGCTCGGGCTGGCTCTTCCGCGGGCTCGACCTGTTCGTCGGGCCGCGCGACCGGCTGGCGCTGATCGGCCGCAACGGCGCCGGCAAGACCACTTTGCTCAAATGCCTCGCCGGGGCGATCGAGACGGACGAGGGCCGGCGCACGATCCAGCCCGGCACCCGGGTCGTGCTGCTGGAGCAGGATCCGGACGTCACCCGCTTCGAGACTCTGCGCGATTATGCGCTGTCCGAGCCCGAGGCCCCGGCGGCGCACGAGGTGGATGCGATCGCCAGCCAGATCGGCATCGACCTCGACCGGCCCGCCGCCACTGCCTCGGGCGGCGAGCGCCGCCGCGCCGCCATTGCTCGCGCCCTCGCGCAGGATCCGGACGTGCTGCTGCTCGACGAGCCGACCAACCATCTCGACCTCGCCGCGATCGAATGGCTCGAGGACTGGCGCGGCCGCTTCAGCGGCGCCTTCGTCGTGATCAGCCACGACCGCACCTTCCTGAAGCGCCTCACCCGCTCCAGCCTGTGGCTCGACCGCGGCACGATCCGCCGCGCCGAGATCGGCTTCGGCGGCTTCGACGCCTGGACCGAGCAAGTCTATGCCGAGGAAGCGCGCAACGCCGAGCGGCTCGACGCCAAGCTCCGCATCGAGGAGCATTGGCTGCTGCGCGGCGTGACCGCCCGCCGCAAGCGCAACCAGGGCCGCCTCTCCAAATTGCACGAGATGCGCGCCACCCGCGCCGCGATGCTCGGCCCGGCCGGCACCGCCAAGCTCGGCCTTGCCAATGACGATGTGAAGACCAAGGTCGTGATCGACGCCGAAAAGGTGACCAAGCGCTTCGACGACCGCGTCATCATCAAGGATTTCACCTTCCGCGTGACGCGCGGCGACCGGATCGGCCTGGTCGGCGCCAACGGCACCGGCAAGACGACCTTGCTCAAATTGCTGACCGGCGAGATCGAGCCCGACGAAGGCAGCGTCAAGCGCGCCAAGACGCTCGACGGCGTGATCATCGACCAGCAGCGCAAGCTGATGGACCCGGCCAAGAGCGTCCGCGACGTCCTCGCCGACGGGGGCGACTGGATCGACGTGCGCGGCACGCGCAAGCACATCCAGGGATATTTGAAGGAATTCCTGTTCGCACCCGAACTGGTCGATGCGAAGATCGGGACGCTATCCGGCGGCGAGCGCTCGCGTTTGCTGCTCGCGCGCGAGTTCGCGCGGCGCTCCAACCTACTCGTGCTCGACGAGCCGACCAACGATCTCGACCTCGAGACGCTCGATCTCCTCCAGGAGGTGATCGCCGATTATGACGGCACGGTGCTGATCGTCAGCCACGATCGCGACTTCCTCGACCGGACCGTGACGGTGACGCTCGGCCTCGACGGGTCGGGCAAGGTCGACGTGGTCGCCGGCGGCTATGAGGACTGGGCACGCAAGCGGGCGCCGCAAAAGGAAACGGCCAGGGCCGCGGCCCCGCCCAAGGCGGCGGCGCCTCCGCCGCGGCAGCAGACCAAGCTCAGCTACAAGGACCAGCGCGACTATGATCTGCTGCCCAAGCGGATCGAGGAGATCGAGGCGGCGATCGCGCGCGACGAGGAGGCGCTGCACGACCCCGACCTCTACGCGAAGAACCCGGACCGCTTCGCTGCGCTCACGGTCGCGATCGAGAAGGCACGGGCCGAGCGCGATGCCGCCGAGGAACGCTGGCTCGAACTGGCCGAGCAGGTTGAGGCGCTGGCGGGGTAATCCCTCGTTAGTAGCCGAAGCCGGCCACGGTATGGCCGCCGAGGACATGGTCGCGCAATTCCTTGGCGCTCCAGGTCCGCTCGACGCCTGCCTCGGCCTGCTTGACCAAGGCGACGATCGCGGCGTTGATCGGCGCCTTGCGGCCGAGCCTCTCGGCGAGCCGCACCACTTCGCCGTTCAGATAGTCGATCTCGGTCCGGCGCCCGGCGGCGAAATCATCCGACATCGACGAACGGGCTTTGGGATCGATCTTCTGGATGCGCAGGAAGAGGTTGCGGAACACGATATCGGGCGAGCCGATCACGTGCGGCAGCAGTTTGGGCGCGACCTGGCCGATCTTGGCCGGCTCGATGCCGGCGGCGTCGAGCAACTCCAGAGTCTCGACGATCGCGGCCGCCATCACGCGGCGGTAATCGCGCTGGCGGAGCTCCTCCAGGATGGTCGTGCCCGACAAAGCGTTGATCGCATTGTTGAGGTTGAAGAGAAGCTTGCCCCACAGCACCGAGCCCATGTCGTCCGACAGGAACAGGCGGCCCGGCCGGTCGCCGATCTTCGCCGCCAGAGCAGCGGTCTCCTCGGTACGGGCCGCGGTGAGCTCGCCCCAGGTCGCGCGGTGCCAGCGGCCGGGGCCGAGCCGGACGACATTATATGGCACCATGCCCTGTACGATTGCATGGCGGGGCAGCAGCGCCTTCAGCGTGTCGGCATTGCTGATCCCGTTCTGGAAGCTGATCACCGTCGCGCCTGCTGGGACGTGGCGGGCGATGTCCTTGGCCGCGGCCTCGGTGCCGATGCTCTTGACGCACAAGGCGACGATGTCGGCCTTCTTCAGCACGGCGGGCTTGGTCGCGAAATCGATCAGATCGGGGGCGAGGTGGATGCGCCAGCCCTGCTGGTCGCTGAGGCCGAGGCCATGTTCGGCGATCTCGGCGCGGACGCGCTCGCGGCCGACGAAGGAGACCTGGCATCCTGCCGCCAGCCACGCGCCGCCAACGAAGCAGCCGACCGAGCCGGCGCCCAGCATGACGATGCGAGGCCCCCCTGCCACGGCTCAGCCGCGGCCGCGGTAGGTCGGCACATCCTGGCCCGGCACCCATAAGCCGGCCGGCGGCTCGCCCGATTGCCAGAATACGTCGATCGGGATGCCGCCGCGCGGATACCAATAGCCGCCGATGCGCAGCCAGTGCGGCTGCATCTCGTCGAAGAGGCGCTGGGCGATGCCGACGGTGCAATCCTCGTGGAAGGCGGCGTGGTTGCGGAAGCTGCCCAGGAACAGCTTCAGCGACTTCGATTCGACGATCGTCTCGGCCGGCGCATAGTCGATCACGAGATGGGCGAAATCGGGCTGGCCGGTGACCGGGCACAGCGACGTGAATTCGGGGGCGGTGAAGCGCACCAGATAGGGTTTGCCGGGCCGCGGATTGGGCACGTAGTCGAGCTCGGCTTCCTCCGGCGATGCCGGGAGGGCGCTGCTCTGGCCGAGATGCTTTGGACTCATGGGCGCCTCCCTAAAGCCTTGCGGCGGCGCTGTCATTCCCCCGGGACGGCGGTCAGAAGCCCGCGCAGCTCGCCGCGGTGACGTCGACGTCGAGCGGAACGGCGCTGTCGGGGAAGCTGTAGCTCAGCCGGTAGGTCACGCCGAGTTTGTCGAGATCCTCGCGTATAGAGGTGTCGCTGCACGCGAAGGCGCGGACATAGGCGCGGACCGCGTCGTCGGTGGTGGTCCGCTGGCTGACGCGGTGGTGCATGGTGAGGATGCGCCCGTCGGCAGTGACGCCGGTGCGGGTCGTGATCGCATCGACCTGCTGCGGCATCATCGCGTTCAGCACCGCCGCAGTCGCCTTCACTTGCTCGGCGACCGGGTCGATCGGCGCGGCGGTCGGGACCGGCGCGGCGCGTGTCAGCTCGGCCAATGGCCCCAGCGGCGGGGCACTGCCGCCCACAGGGGTGACCCCGGTCGATGCGGGCACCGGCTGGGGCGCAGGCGCCGGATCGGGGCTGCGACTGCTGCCGCTCATGAAGATGGCGGCGCCGGTTACCGATGTGATCAGGGCAGCGAGACCGGTCAGAACGCCGGGAATGCTCGTCCAGAATCCGCCCTGATGCCCTTCGGCCATCGCAGCTCTCCGCCGTCGCCCGGCAGGATAACCCAAAGCGTTGCCCGAGGCCAGTTGCGCCCCTTGCGACATTGCGGGGCGTGCGGTCTTCCGCTGTGTCGGCCCACGTGCGATAGCATCGGCAAAAAACAGGAGATGGAACGCCCATGAAGTCGATTGCCCGTTACGCGTCGGCCGCGCTTGCCTTGGCGCTGGCCGCGGCGCCCGCCGCCGCACAGAAGAATGACGACAAGGATGCTGCCGCCAAGGAAGCGCCGGCGGTCAAGGCCCCGACCGTGTCTGTGACGCGCCACAGCGGCGTCTTCGGGGGGCAGCGGATCAATTACACTGCCACCGCGGGCGAGACCTATTTGAAGGCCGAGGACGGGACGCCGCGCGCGGCGATCTTCTCCACCTCCTATGTGAAGGACGGCAAGGATCCCAACCGGCCGGTCACCTTCCTCTACAATGGCGGCCCCGGCTCGGGCTCGGTGTGGCTGCACATGGGCGCGTTCGGGCCCAAGCGGGTCGCGATCCCCTCGGACGGCACCGATGACGGCGCGCCGCCCTATCCGATCGTCGACAATCCGGATTCGCTGCTCGACGTCACCGACATCGTGTTCATCGATCCGGTCGGAACCGGCTTCAGCCACGCGCTCGGCAAGACCGATCCCAAGGAATTCTGGGGCGTGACCAAGGACGCGGAATCGATCGCCCAGTTCATCCGGCTGTGGCTCAACGCCAACGGCCGCTGGAACGCGCCCAAATATATCGGCGGCGAGAGCTACGGCACGACCCGCTCGGCGGCGCTCGTGAACCAGCTCGAGGGCGCCTATAACGACGTTTCGCTCAACGGCATCATCCTCATCTCGACCGTGCTCGATTTCGGCGCCGGCGCCGACACCCAGGGCAACGAGATGACGCATATCCTCAACCTGCCGTCGATGGCCGCGACCGCGCTCTACCACGGCAAGGCGCAAGCGCCGTCCGTCGAGGCGTTCGTCGAGGAGGCGCGGCAATTCGCGTCGGGGCCCTATGCTTCGGCCCTCCTCAAGGGGCAGAAACTGGGCGCCGACGAACGCGCCTCGGTGCGCCGCGAGCTGGCCCGCTTCACCGGCCTCTCCGAAGCCTATCTCGACCAGGCCGACCTGCGCGTCGAACCGGGCCGCTTCTACAAGGAACTGCTGCGCGATCGCGGGCTCACCGTCGGCCGCCTCGACAGCCGCTATACCGGCCGCGACTATGACAATGCCGGCGAGACGCCCGACAACGATCCCAGCTTCTACGGCATCGACGCCGGCTATACCGCTGCGATCAATTCGCACGTCCGCGACAATCTGAAGTTCGCCTCGGATCGCTCCTATGTCACGATCGGCCCGGTCGGCCCGTGGGACTGGCGCCTGGGTGGGGGCCGCGACAACGACGTCTACGTCAACGTCGCGCCCTATATCGGCAAGGCGCTGCGCGAGAATAAGGGCCTGCGCGTGTTCGTCGGCCAGGGCTATTATGACTTCGCCACGCCCTTCTACGCCGCCGAATATTCGCTCAGCCGCACCGGCATGCCGCAGGACCGCATCCATTACGAATATTATGCGTCGGGACACATGATGTATGTCCGCGACGAGGACCGCGTGAAGCTCAGTCGCGACGTGCGGAACTTCATCCGCGCGCGTTAGTCCAACCCCGGGGAGGAGACGGCAATGGAATCGCTGGTATCGACCGAATGGCTGGCCGCCCAATTGGGCGCGCCGGATTTGCGGATCATCGACGCGACCTATTTCCTCCCCGATTCCGGCCGCGATGCGCGCGCGGAATATGAAGCGGCCCATATTCCGGGCGCGGTCTTCCTCGATTTCGAAGAGGTGTCCGATACTGCCAACCCGCTGCCGCACATGCTCCCGTCGGAGCACAAGTTTGCGAGCCGGATGCAGTCGCTCGGGCTCGGCGACGGCAACCGCTTCGTCGTCTACGACAATTCGCCGCTGCACAGCGCCGCGCGCGCCTGGTGGATGCTGAAGACGTTCGGCGCGCACTTCGTCGCGATCCTCGACGGGGGCTTGCAGAAATGGACGGCGGAAGGGCGCGAGGTAGAAAGCGGCCGACCGCATCCGCGCCATGCCCATTTTACCGCTTTCCTCGATCGCGAGGCGGTGGCCGACAAGGCGTCGGTCCGGGCGGCGATGGAGGATGGCGCCACCCAGATCGTCGACGCGCGGCCTCCCTCGCGCTTTGCCGGCGCGGATGCCGAGCCGCGCCCCGGAATGGCCGCCGGCCATATTCCCGGATCGCACAACGCGCCGCAAAGCGGCTTCTTTACCGCCGACAATGAATGGAAGCGCGGTGAGGCGCTGCGCGCGGAATTCGAACGCGCCGGGGTCGATCTCGACCGGCCAATGGTGGCGACCTGCGGCTCGGGCGTGACCGCCTGCGTATTGCTGTTCGGCGCGCATCTGCTCGGCAAGCGGGACGTGCGGCTCTATGACGGAAGCTGGTCCGAATGGGGCGCCGATCCGGACACACCCAAAGCGACGGGTAGCGCGTGAGCGACGGCATAGACACACGGATCGTCCAAGGCGGCCGGCGCAAGGATTATACCGGCAAGCTGGTCAACGTGCCGATTCACCGCGCGTCGACGATCCTATTCGACGACGTGGCCGACATGCGCGCCGCCAAGCCGGTCGATGGCACCCTCCAATATGGCCGCAACGGCACGCCGACCCAATGGTCGCTGGCCGAGGCTTTGACCGAGCTCGAGCCGGGCGCCGCGGGTACCAAGCTGTTCCCGTCGGGCGCGGCCGCGGTCGCCATGGCGCTGATGTCGGTGCTGCGGCCCGGGGACGAATTGCTGATGGTCGACAGCGTCTACGGTCCGACCCGCGCCTTCTGCGACGAGGTGCTGAAGCGGATGGGGATCGCGACCCATTATTACGATCCGCTGGTCGGCACCGGCATCGCCGAGCTGATCGGGCCGAAAACGCGTGCGGTGTTCCTGGAGAGCCCGGGTTCGCTGACGTTCGAGGTGCAGGACGTGCCCGGCATCTGCGCAGTGGCCAAGGACAAGGGGCTCGTCACCCTGCTCGACAATACCTGGTCCACGCCAGTCTTCTTCCCGGCAATCGCCGCAGGGGTCGATCTGAGCATCCTTGCAGCGACCAAATATGTCGTCGGCCATTCGGACGCGATGCTCGGTACCGTCACCGCGACCGAGCCCTGGTTCATGCGGCTGCACGAGACGAGCCGCGCCTTTGGCCAACATGTCGGGCCGGACGATTCCTATCTTGCCGCGCGCGGGCTGCGGACGCTGGGCGTGCGGCTGCGGCAGCACCAGGAGAGCGCGCTCAAGGTTGCGCGCTGGCTCGCCGAGCAACCGCAGGTGGAGAGCGTCCTGCATCCTGCTTTCCCGCAATGCCCGGGTCACGAATATTGGACCCACGATTTCCGCGGTGCCTCCGGGCTCTTCTCGTTCGTGCTGAAGGGCGGCGACGACGCCGCCCGCACGCGGCTGGTCGACGGGCTCGCGCATTTCGGCATCGGCTATAGCTGGGGCGGCTTTGAAAGCCTCGCGCTTCCGATCGATCCGCATTTGCTGCGCACCGCGACCGCCACGCCGCGGGCGGGGCCGATGGTCCGCCTCCATATCGGCCTGGAGGATCCGGACGATTTGATCGCCGACCTTGCGGCCGGCCTCGCCCGCTACGGCGAGGCGGGATGACGCGCTGGGCCGGCGAGATGGGGCTGGCCATGCCCAGCTACCCCCACCTGGTCTCGGCGGCAGCGGCGCTGCTGATTTGTTTCGGCGCTTGGGGCCTGGCCTTGTTCGTCGGCCGCAAGGCCGGGCCCTTGCTCGCCGAATTCGCCGCGCGGATCGCCGGCGCGCGCAACCAGACCATCGCGGCACGCATGTGCGACCTCACGCGCTACGCGACCGCGGCCGCGGCCCTTGCCATCGCGCTCCAGGCCGAGCCATGGCCGGACCTGCCCGAATTCATTCTCGGCCTTGGCGTGGCGACCGCCACCGCGTTGCTGGTGCGCGAAGTCGTCCGCGGGCTGATGCTGCCGCGCTGGGTGGCGTGGATGCTTGCGATCGTGACCTGGGTCGCGGTCCTGGCCGACGCCATTGACGGGTTGGAGCCGGTCACCGACGTGCTCGACGCGGTCGGCTTCACTTGGGGTGACACGCGCTTCTCGCTGCTGACGCTGCTTCAGATCGCAGTTGCCCTGCTCATACTGCTCGCCGCGCTGCGGCTGGCGAGCCGGGTGATCAACCATTCGATCGCCCGCTCGGCGGCGCTCGATCCGACCCAGCGCCTGCTGGCGCAGAAACTGGCCGGGGTCGCATTGCTGGTCGGTGCCTTCTTCGTCGGCATCGACATTGTCGGCATCGATCTCACCGCGCTCGCCGTCTTTTCGGGCGCCTTCGGCCTCGCCGTCGGCTTCGGCCTGCAGAAGACGTTCGGCAATCTGATCGCGGGGATCATCCTGCTGATGGACCGCTCGATCAAACCGGGCGACGTGATCGCGGTCGGCGAGACGTTCGGCTGGGTGAACAAGATCGGGGTGCGCGCCGTCTCCGTCGTCACGCGCGACGGCAAGGAACATCTGATTCCGAACGAGATCCTGATGACCCAGGAGGTCGTCAACTGGTCCTATTCGAGCCCCGACGTCCGCATCCACATTCCCATCGGCGTCGCTTATGGCTGCGATCTGCCGCTCGCCCAGAAATTGATGATGGAGGCGGTGACGATGTCGCCGCGCATCCTCGACCAGCCCGAGCCCAAGGTGCTGCTGCGCGAATTCGGCGAGCGCTGGATCGAGCACGACATCCGCGTCTGGATCGCCGATCCGGCCGAGGGCGTCGGCAATATCCGCTCCGAAATCCTCAACCGGATCTGGGTGCTGTTCCTGGAGAACGGGATCGAGATACCGGTGCCGCAGCGCGACATCCGCATCCGCGAATGGCCGGGGCCGCCGCAGGCCTAGAGCCGCAACACCCGGTTGATCGTGCGCAATGCGCGGGCGAGCTCGTCGGCGAGCGCGGCCGCTGCCCCCCGCGACTGCCGGTCAGGGCTGTTGGCGGCCAGCAGCGCTTCCACGCCCGCCGCCGCCCACAGCGCCGTTTCGGCAACCAGCGCGTCGAAGCGCCGCTGCACGATCGGCACCGCATCGTCATAGGCACCGCTGATCCGGGCGCTCTCGTCGAGAGCCGCGTCGCGAGCCTCCTCCCCGGCGGGACGCCCTGCAATCTGCTCGACCAGGGTCAGCACGTGCCGGAGCTGCGCGACCTGGCGACCGGCATCGTTGGTGGCCGGCATCGCAAAGGCGGGGGACTGGTGCGTCATGGCGCTTTTCTCTACCGCCCGGGCGCTAAGGAAGGGCTAACGCAATGGCTGCGGCACGCCGCCGCCTCTAGCCATGGGCCCGGGTTCAAGACGAGGATATAGAATGAAGTTCCTGTACGTGTTGCCGGTCGTGGCCGCATTGGCCTCCGCGCCCGCCGCCGCTCAAGCGCCGGGGGGCGTGACGATCAGCGGCGAAGCCAATCTGTTGTCCGATTACCGCTTTCGCGGCGTCTCGCGCTCCGACGAGGATCCGGCGCTGCAGGGTGCGCTGACGCTGCAGACCGACAGCGGCTTCTATGTCGGCGGCCGCGGCACGACGCTGAAGGGCATCGACCGCGTCACCGCGGGCGATTTCGGCGATGTCGAGCTGGATCTCTACGCCGGTTACGGCATGGACCTCGGCCTCGGCACTTCGCTCGACGCCGGCATGATGGTCTACGTCTTCCCGGACGGGGAGGGGCAGACCGATTATTTCGAGCCCTACGCTTCGGTCTCGCACCAGCTCGGCCCGGTGCTGGCGACGGCCGGCGCCAAATATGCATGGGATCAGGCGGCGCTCGGCGGCGAGGACATGCTTTATCTGTTCGGTGAGGTAGAGGCGGCTGTCCCGTTCACGCCGTTCACCTTCACAGCCTCGGCCGGCCGCCAGGATGCCGGCGCGTTCGGCGACTATTGGAATTGGTCACTGGGTGCGCGCGCCGTGTTCGGGCCTGTGCAGGCGGGCCTGCGCTATGTCGACACCGATTTGCCGTCGCTCCCGAACCAGGATGCGGGCCTGGTCCTCTCGCTCGGCCTGCGCTTCTGAGGCGTCGTCCCGGCGAAGGCCGGGAC
>JAFAEZ010000096.1 GCA_023423775.1 Pseudomonadota bacterium | reverse complement strand
GTGTACGCCTCGCCCTTCTCCGCCCAGCCCACCATCCAGCCGAGCGACGGCTCGCCGCGCTCGGCGCCCAGCAGGCCCGACTTGGCGCGGATGACACTCTCGCCGACCTTGGTCACGGGCAGGATGTCGCAGACGAGATCCTGGCTGCGCTTGCTAATCGGCAGCGCGCGGCGACGCAGCCGGTCGACGAAGTCGATCTGCTCGACCGGATCGATGCGCAAATTCCCGGTGAGCCAGAACTGGTCGATGCCGCCGCCGATGTCGCGGTTGCCGTAGTCGAACTCGTCGACGAATTTTTGCATCCGCTCCTGGCCGATGCGGCGCGCGATCTCCTGATAGACCGGCACCGCGCTGACCGCGATCGCACTGCGCAGCGTGTGATCCTTGTTCCAGGCCTCGATCGGGCGCTTCACGCCGTCCCAGGGAAACACGTCCTTGTCGGGATCGGTGACCACGCCGGTCTCCAGCGCGATCAGCGAGTTCGGGATCTTGAAGGTCGAGGCCGGCAGCTTCCCCTCGCCCGAGCGCTCCTTGTCGGAGGCGACGATCAGATAATCCTCGACCTTGTAGCCGACGAAGGTGCCTGACGTGCCGAGGTCGGTGAAGCGCTTGGCAAGGCTGTCGCGGATCTCGTTGCGCGGCGGCGCGACGTGAGCGAGCGCGCGTGACGGCAGGATCGCAGCTGCGGCGAGTAGACCGAGGGTGGAACGGCGGGTGAGCAAGCGTGATGTCCGTTGAACAGTGAAAGCGGCGCGACCATGCCGCCGCTACGTGGTGAAACGATGACAGGCTGTCTTGCGCATGATCTCTTCGGAAAACCGCGGCGCGCTTTGCGCTAACGCGGCCCCTCGGGTCCGGATCATGCTCTACCGTCCCCGGCCCGACAGCCGCAGCACGAACACCAGCACTTCGGCGACGGCCTTGTAGAGGTCGGGCGGAATCTCCTCCCCGAGCTCGACCTTGGAGAGGGCGCCGGCCAAAAGCTCGTTCTCCTCGATCGGGATGTCGTTGGCCCTGGCGATCTCGACGATCTTTTCGCCGATCGTGCCCCTGCCCTTGGCGACGACGACCGGGGCGCCGGAGCCCTTCTCGTAATGCAGGGCGATCGCGAGCTTGGATGGGTCGCTCATGTGGCGCGATCCAGGAAGTGGCCGGCGCGGGCCGGCGCCGGCTGCGGCGGCGTGCCGTCGCGCACGATGATGTCACCGGGCTTGAGCTCGGCCCTCGTCAGCGCCTGATTGAGCTCGCCGATTCCGGCCCGCAGCTGCTGCGCGGTCGCCGGCCGCTCCGCCCACATCCGCACGAAGGTCTTGTCGCCGTTCAGCGTGATCAAGGCATGCACGGGGCCGGCCGGCTCGACATTGAGCGAGAAGCGCGCGCGCCAGGCCCGCGTGGCGGGATCGGCGGCCTCGTTGCCGCCGTCGCGCGAGATCTCGAACTGCGCCATCGCGGTGCCCTGCGGGGTTGCGAAGGGAATCTCGAAATTCCATTGCGGCACCGCCGGGTCGATGCGGTGGCCGGAGGCATCCGTGCGATCGGGAAGCGAGGCGACCTGGAGCAGGGTCTGCCGCGCAATCGCGGCATCGGTGTCGTCGAGCAGGCGGTGCACCGTGGCTGCAAGTGGCGTATCCGGCGCGAGCGATGGCGAGGCGACGGCCTGCGACGCCGGCAATGCACCGCGGAACGGCGGCGGCGTGCTCGCCTGGCTGGCCGCCTCGAAGACGTGGCCATCAGGCACGGCCTTGTTGGACCCGGGCACGTTGCCCAGCATGCGCGGCAGGTTTTGTGTCATCTCCTGCAAGAGGCTGGCGGCAAGGCCCGCGGTCATGGTCCGCGGCAATGCGGCCTGCGAAGCGCCGGCGGCGGCATCTGCCACAACGGCGGCCGCTTGGGTGGCGCTGCGCGGCATTTGCTGTGGTTGCGCGATCTCAGCTTCTGTTGACGGACCAGCGGCCGGCACGGCCCCGCCTGTTGGCGGAGCCGGTGCGGCTGTCCCCGGGGCGCTGGCCGGAAGCGCAGCGCCTTGCGCCCGGGGCGCGGCGGTCTCGAGCGTAGCCAGGGTCTGCCGCAGGACCAGCAGCGCCGCTTTCAAATCTGGCGTGGTGCCGGACGACGGCGTCGTGCCGGCGGCGAGCGAAGCCTCGAGGAACAGGCCGGATTTCTGGAAGGCAGTCTCGATATCGCCGCCATCGAGCCCGGCGTTGAGCGGCGTCTGCTGCGCCAGCACGTCGAGCACGGCCTGCTTCAATCCGGCCGGCAGATCGCTGCCGGTGACGACTGCGGCGAGATTGGCGAACAGCGGCGCCTGGCTGCCCTGCCTGGTCACGGCCTCGGCGGAGGCCCTTGTGACGGCAACCTGCTCCGATGGCGTCAACGCATTGCGCGCGACGCTCGCCGACGGCGCCAGCGACGGGCTCTCCACCAGCGAGGCCGCGCGGGCCGTCAACGTAACCTGATCGGGAGTTGCCTCGCCTGCCCCGCCCATAACCGCGAGCCGGATGGTGCCGTCGTTCTTCGACACGGCGAGCTGGAGATTTTGCCCCGGTGTTAGCGCCACCTCCGACATCACGTCCATCGCGAGGTTGGCGATCGCGATCCGCACCAGATTGTCGGCGAGCACGCTGACGACTTTTGCGTCCACGACGCTGCCGGCCTGCAACGCAAGATCGGGCGTCGTCGCATCAGCAACAGGGCTGGCGGCATTGACCGGAAGGATCGAATTGATCGGCGTCGGCATCTTGGAGGGCCCAGGGAATGCTGGCTCCACCCTAAGGCCGCCGTCGTAAACCTCTCGTTAAGGACCTTTGGCCGCGGGCGGCTGTACTGCCGCCAGAACCGTCACGGCGGCCTCGAAGTCCCGCGCGCGGCTGGCCCGGCGGCTCGCTGCCTCCTCGTCCACGCCCCATTGGTCGATGTTCCAGTCCTCGTCGACATGGGCCGCGGCCCAGACCTGGCCGGCATCCCGCACGCCATGGGCGAGGGCCAGCGCGAGCAGCGCCGAGCCGGTCAGGGTTGTGACCATATGGAGCGCCGCCACCGACCAGGCATCCCCGGGCAGCGCGGCGCGTGCGGCCCTGACCGCCTCGACCGGCTGCTTCACATGCATGACGCCCTCGGACAGGATGAAATGCGCGCCCAGCGTCTCCGCGGCCCAGAACAGCACGGGGTCCCAATGCGCGGCCTCGCGTGCAACCAGCCCTTCGGGGTGACCGGCGCGATAGAACAGGAGGTCGGTCTCGAAATATTTCGCGAGGTCGTCGCTGACGAGCTCGACGCGGTCGATCACGCCCTCGACGACGCTGTTTGCGATCCGCGTCAGGGGCATGGTCAGGGGATCGATCGTCTCGCCTTGCGCTGCCCATTCGGCGGCGACCGCATCGGCGAGCGCGCGCGCGGGAATCACCACCTGGCGGCCAGAGGGCGTGCGGATCGGCCTGCCGTCGAGGGTGATCGCGAAGCCACCCTCGGCATCAGCGACGCTGGCCTCCTTGTAGAACCGCTTGCGCAGCGG
>JAFAEZ010000075.1 GCA_023423775.1 Pseudomonadota bacterium | reverse complement strand
GGTCCGGGGCGGGCGCGCTCGGTGGCGCCGGCGGCGATGGATTCGGCGGTGTCGGCACCGTCGGCACGGCGAGCGGCGACGGGTCCGGCACGCCGGCCGGGCTGGGCGATTATGATTCGGTCCTGGTCACTGCCAACGGCTTCGGCGGCGCGGGCGGGGCTGGTGGCGCGGGCGCGACCGGCGGAGGCGGTGGAGCCGGGGGCGCGGGCACTGGCGGCGGAATTCTGCTGTTGGCCCGCGGCGGCCGGCTCGAAGTCGGAGGCGCTACGCTCGATTCCGACGGCTTTGGCGGCGCCGGCGGACAAGGCGGCACGGCTTCGGCGCCAGCGGGCGTCAACGGCCTGGGCGCGGGCGGCGATGCGGGCGCGTTGTTGACGGTGCGCTACATGACGAGCGACGCCGCTACAGTGAACGTCGGCTCGCTCGCTCTCCGCGCGGGCGGACACGCCCCCGGCAGCGGCACAGCCGTCGGGCCGACGCGCTACGGCACGACATCGCTCGAGGTGATCGGCAGCACGGCGACCTTCGGCTCGCTTTCGGCCGTTACGTCCGGCGAAGGGCCGAGGAGCGATGGCGCGACCTTTGCCGGACCCTCCTATTTCCGCGCCAATGGCGGGACAGTGGCAGTGACCGGTGACGCCGTCGTCGATTCGCCCGGCGACGTCCTGTTCGAAGCGATCGGCTCAGGTCTGTTCGACATCGGCGGGGACCTCGCGATCGACACAAGCTCGGGAGACGGTTCGATCGACTTCCGCGCCGTCGGTCAGGGTCGTTTCGACATTGCCGAGACGCTCTCCGCGACGACATCGGGCGACGATTCCGACATCAATGTCAATCACGCCACTGACGCCACCAATCCCGCGCAGCCGGTCGGCCTCGTCACCATCGACGCCGGCAACGTCCTGTTCTCGGCCCACGACATCGATACCGAAGGCAGCCTCATCCGTGCCGCCCAGACGGTGGATTTCACGACGTTCGACGATATCGACGCCGGCGACCTCCAGGCCGGCACGTCCATAGCCCTGCGGCTGGCCCCGGGCGCGGACCTCTCGGCCGACAACGAGCCGATCACGACGATCGTCGGCGTCGTCGAGGCGCCGCTGATCCACATCGAAGCCGCCGATCTCGACATCGAGGAGACCGGCGAACTCGGCGGTGACGCGACGAACCGGATCAACCTCGTCGTGCGCAGCAACGGCCAGGCCGCGATCATCGGCGGGCCCGAGCCGACGCAGCCGGTCGAGGGCGGGCCGTTCCGTCTGTCGCAGGACGAAGCCGAACGGATCGAGACGGATACGATCGCGCTCACTGCGCCGGCGATCGGGACGGACCCGAACCGCGGCCCGGACGTCATCATCCGCGACCTGAGCTTCGCCGGCACACAGCTCGACGGCGCTTCCGAAGTGACCGTCACCACGCCGGGCCGCCTCCGCATCGAAGGCGCCGTTCTCTACGGCGGCGCGGCGGCGACCGACCAGCTCAATCTGATCGGCGGCGAGCGGCTCGAGGTCGTCACGCCGACTGGAAGCATCCGGATTGTCGACAGCCAGGGCGCGCTCAGCGGTTCGCTGATGATGCGCTCGACCAATCTCTGGGTGACCGATGCCGCGCTCGCCGCGCAGCTCGCGGCCGACCCCGCCTTTGCCGACCGTGCCCAGGCCTTGCGGACCAATAACGGCCCGGTGAACGAAGCGGGCTTCGTCCAGGCCGGGGCCATTTCGCTGCTGTCCGGCGGCACGCTCTACGTCCAGAATACCGGCACCGCGACGCAGTTTGCCGGCCTCACCGCGGGCGGCGGCGGGCTGCTGATCGGCAGCTTCTCGCCGATCGCGGGCAGCGGCGGAAGCTTCTCCTTCACCGGCCAGTTGGTCACCGCGGACGACGTGCTGTTCTTCGATTTCACGATCGACTCGGCGCGCGTCATCACCTTGCGCAGTTTCTCTTATGCGGGCGGCACCAACGGGAACGGCGACGTCATCCCGGCCGGCGGCTTCGATCCGATCCTCGCTCTGTTCGACGCGATGGGCGCGCTGATCGGCGACAATGACGATGGCGGCTCGAACGTGCCGGCCGATCCGGTGACCGGCAGCCGCTACGACGTCTTCTTCCAAGAACTGCTGCAACCGGGCAGCTATCGGGTCGCGGTTACCGCCTACAGCAACTTCGCCAACGGACCCAATCTGTCCGACGGCTTCGACGGCGGCGGCAGCTTCGACGGACGGTCGCAGCAATTCGCGTTCGACGTGCAGGGTGCCACCTCGGCCAGCGGGCCGGGCGCCGAAGCGCCGCCGATCGACACGATCGCCTTCGGCCGAATCCGCAACGCCGACGGCAGCTTCGCCACCGGAGAGCAGGCCTTCAACGAGCTCGAGAAAGCCGGCGTCACCTTCACCTCGACGTCGGAATTCAATGGCATCAATATCAATACGGGGCCGGTGACACCACCACCACCACCACCACCACCTCCTCCTCCTCCTCCGCCGCCTCCGCCTCCGCCGCCACCGCCACCACCCCCGCCGCCGCCGCCGGGTTCGGGCGCGGAAGTGGTGCTCGGGCCGATCGAGGCCGAGCCTACCGGCGCGGCCGGCGAGGAGACGGGCGAGGGCGATTCCGGCCCTGGCGGCTTCGGTGCGGGCTTCGTCGGGTTGATCGACACCCAGGCGCTCGCTGGCGAGGCCCTGATCGAGGAGCCGGTGGCGAGCGGTGGCGACAGCACCTTGTGGACCGATTGCGAGGACGAGGATCCGGACGGGGACGACCAATGCTGAACTGGACGAGATCGCTGATTGTCGCGGCCTTGGCTGCCGCTCCCGCGGCTGTGCCGGCGCAATCGCTCGGCCTGCAGGACAGCTTCCGGCTCGGCTCGGGCGCGGGCATCCTCTGCTCGGCCCAGGTCGCGAGCAACGACAAGGCGCTCAGCGACATGTTCGACCAGGCTTATGCCATCGTGTGCAGGGATGCGGCCGTACCGGTCGGCCGACTATACGTGCTGCGTGATCGCGGCGGGGATCCGGCCGCTCGCCTGGCGGCGCTGCGCACCGGCGTCGCCGAATGCACCGCGGCGAGCCCGCAGCAGGTGGAGGAACTCGCCTCCGTTGATGCCGCCGAATGCAAGATGAAGGATATGGACGTGGGCTACCGTGTCTATTCCTGGCGCGGCAAGGGCGGCGTCTATGTCGCCGAAGGCCTTGCCGGCTATGACAGCGCCCTGCGGCTCGGCCTGCGTTCGATCGTTGCGGACCGCGTCGTCCCCGGCGAGATCTCGATCGCCACCACCCAGGCCGGCGACGCCGCCTCGTTCGCCCGCGTCCAGGCCGGCACGCTCGATCCGCGCCGCGCGCTGACCGAGGCCTATCGCCGCAACAATGCTGGCGCCTATGCCGAAGCGGCCGAATTCTTCGCCTCCTTGCTCGCCAGCGGCGATGCGGCCAGCCAGGGCGAAGCGGCGCTGAACGAGGCGCTGCAGCAGTCGAACCTCGGCAATTACGCGGATGCCGAAGCTTCCTTTGCGAGGGCGCGCGGCATGATCGGCACCGATCCCGTGCTGACGCGGATGATGCGCAATTATCGCGCCATGCATCTGATGAACCAGGGGCGGCCACGTCAGGCCCTGGCCGAACTCGACCGCGGCCTCGACGTCCAGGAAAGCGGCACGACTGCCGCCAGCCTTTCCAGCCTCGAGATCGATGCCGCCACCGCGGCCCGGCTCAATTCGGAGACCTCTGTCTCGCGCCAGCTGAGTCTCGCCGGCGGCGGCCTTCTGCCCGAGGACAAGGTGCAGATTCTCGACGGGCAGGCGCAGCCCCTGCGCGGCACGATCCTGCGTCTGCAGGACAAGCCCGCCGAGGCCTCGGCCGCGCTCAATGCCGCGCTGGCGCAGCTCGGCGCGGTCCGCGGCGGTCGGGTCAGTTCAACGGTATGGATGCGCGCGCAATTGCTCGGCGAGCTCGCCTCGATCGCTGAGGAGCAGGGTAATGCGGCCGAGGCCGAACGCCAGCATCAGGCTGCAGTGGGCTTGCTCACCGCCAACTATCCGAACAGCGCTGCCTTGCTGAACAGCCAGTCGCGCCTGGCCGCTTTCTACAGCCGCACCGGCCAGACCGCCCCGGCGCTCGCCCTTTACCGCCAGATCGTCGATGCCAACGCTGCCAGCGGCAACAGCTCGCCGGTGCTGCAGCGGACGCTGGCGCCTTATTTCGCGCTGCTCGCGCAACAGGCCTCCGAGCCCGCCGCGGTGGCGGACATGTTCAAGGCGAGCCAGGTGCTGGTCCGTCCCGGAGTCGCCCAGACCCAGGCGATCCTCGCCCGCGAGCTTTCCGGCGGCAGCGACGATGCCGCCCGCCTGTTCCGACAGTCGGTCACGCTGACCCGCGACATCGAACGCAACCGCGTCGAGACCGCGCGCCTTTCCGCGCTGGCTGCGCCCACCGCGGCCGACACCGCCCGCCTTGCCGAACTTCGGGCACGGCTGGGCGAGATGGAGCGGGACCAGGTCGCAACCCAGGCGAAGCTCGCCGAATATCCGCGCTATCGCGTGCTCTCGGGCGGGGCGATGGGGCTCGACGAGCTGCAGCAGGTGCTGCGCGAGGGCGAGGCCTATTACAAGATGACGATGGTCGGCGACGACGGCTACGCCATCTTCGTCACGCCGCAATCGGCCCGCGCCTACAAGCTCGGCATCAACCGGACCGGGTTGGACGAACAGGTCGATGCGCTGCGCAACACCATCTCGACGGTCGAGAACGGCCAGCTCGTCACCTATCCGTTCGATGCGCAGCTGGCGCATCGCCTCTACGGCGAGCTGTTCCAACCGATAGACGGCGAGCTCGCCGCGGTCCGCCATCTCATTTTCGAGCCCGACGGCGCGATGCTGAGGCTGCCGCCGAACCTGCTGGTGACCGAGCAAGCGGGCGTGGACGCTTATCTCGCCAAGGCCAAACGGCCCAATGACGATGGCTTCGATTTCACCAGTGTGCGCTGGCTGGGGCGCGACCGCGACGTTAGCACGGCGGTGTCGGCGCGCTCGTTCCGCGACGTGCGCAAGGTCGAGCGGTCGGACGCGGCCAACGACTATATCGGTTTCGGCGAGAATGCGCCGCCGTCGGGGACAGTCCAGACCGCCAGCGCCATCCGTGGGCTGATGGGCGAGGCCGACAGCTGCAACTGGTCGATTGCCGAATGGACGCGGCCGATCTCCTCCGAGGAGTTGCGGACGGCGAGCTCCTCGATCGGGCGCAAGAGCGAGATCGTCACCGGCGAGGCTTTCACCGACACGGCGATCAAGCAAAGGCCGGACCTCTCACAATATCGCATCATGCATTTCGCGACCCACGGTCTCGTCACCGCGCCGCGCCCGGAATGCCCGGCACGGCCGGCCTTGATGACGAGCTTCGGCCAGGGCGATTCGGACGGGCTCCTGACCTTCGCCGAGATTTACGACCTGAAGATCGACGCCGACCTCGTCATCCTTTCGGCCTGCGATACCGCCGGCAAGGCGACGGTGGCAGCGACCCGCGAGGCGGGCGTCACCAGCGGCGGCGACCAGGCGCTCGACGGGCTCGTCCGCGCGTTCGTCGGCGCCGGCGGGCGATCGGTGATCGCCAGCCATTGGCCGGTGCCGGACGATTATGACGCGACCAAGCGGCTGATTTCAGGGCTGTTCACTGCCGCGCCCGGCACGCCGACGGCGACCGCCTTGCGCAACGCCCAGCTCCAGCTGATGGCCCGGCCGGAAACGTCGCATCCTTATTATTGGTCCGGCTTCGCCATCATCGGCGACGGCGCCGCGGCGGTGGTTCCGAAGGGCTGAAGCCAAAATTCGTCGGCAGCCCGCGCCGCAACGCTTTCTAAGGTAAAGCGCGTGTATCGTCCGCCGGCCAATCAGGCCCGAGCGGACGAAAGATGCGAGTCGAGACATTTCCAGCCAAAGCCCGCGGCGACTCCCCGTCGCTCGACCGGATTCGCCCGGTGATCCTCTCGGGAGGATCGGGTACGCGCCTCTGGCCGATGTCCCGCTCGCTCCATCCCAAGCAGCTGCTGGCGCTGGCGCAGGCCGAAACGATGCTGCAGGCGACGGCCTGTCGCGCCAGCGGGCCCGACTTCCAGGAGCCGATCGTCGTCGCCGGCGAGGACCATCGCTTCATGGTCAAGGACCAGCTGGAGGCGTGCGGCATGCCGGCGGAGGCCATCCTGCTGGAACCTCAGGGCCGCAACACGGCCGCGGCAATCGCGATCGCGGCGCGCTGGATCATCGCGTCGGGCAGCGACGACATCATGCTGGTGATGCCATCCGATCACCTCGTCAATGATGTCGACGCCTTTCATCGCGCGATCGCCGCGGCTCTGCCGGCCGTTCATGCCGGGGCCCTGGCAACATTCGGCATCGCGCCGGACCGGCCGGAGACCGGCTACGGCTATATCGAGGCGGGTGAGCCGCATCCGCTCGCAGCGGAGGCTTTTGCCGTCGCCCGGTTCGTCGAAAAGCCCAACCGCACCGACGCCGAGGCACTGATCGCGCAGGGCAATGTCTATTGGAATGGCGGCATCTTCCTTTTCCGGGCCTCGGCTTTCCTCGCGGAACTCGCCGTTCACGCCCCCGAAGTTGCGAAGGCCGCGGAGAGCGCCATGGCGGCGAGCGCGCCGGACGGGAGCTTCGTGCGCCCGGATCCGACGGCGTTCCTCGCGTGCCCCAGCATCTCCGTCGACTATGCCGTGATGGAGCATACCCGGCTGGCCTGCGTGGTGCCCGCGGCCATGGGCTGGTCGGATGTGGGCTCGTGGGACGCCCTGTGGGAGGTTTCGTCCAAGGACGACCACGGAAATGTCGCACACGGCGACGTCATCGCCATCGATTCCTGCGGGTCGCTTCTGCGAACCGACACCGCCCAGACGATCGCGGCTGTCGGCGTGGAGAATCTGGCGGTGATCGCTACCCGGGACGCTATTCTCGTCATGCCGCGCGATCGCGCGCAAGACGCCAGGCGCGTCGTCGAGGAGCTCGACGCGGCCGGTCGCGACACGCATCTCGTTCCGGCGCAGGTGCATCGCCCGTGGGGGACCTACGAAACGACCGATTCAGGGCCTCGCTTCAAGACCAAGCGGATCGTGGTGAAGCCCGGGCAGAAATTGTCGCTGCAGAAGCACCATCACCGCTCGGAGCATTGGATCATCGTCAGCGGCACTGCGCGCATCACGGTCGGCGAAGAGGTTTCCCTGCTCCAGGAAAACCAGTCGACCTATATCCCGGCCGGGACCGTCCACCGCCTCGAGAATCCGGGCAGGATCCCGCTCCACCTCATCGAGGTGCAATGCGGGCCCTATCTCGGGGAGGACGATATCGTCCGCCTGGAGGATAGTTACGGCCGACTGGACTAGCGGGCGCGGCGGCCGATTCCCGTCCATTGCAGACCGGCTTCGGCTGCGTCCTCGGGGGGATAGACGTTGCGCAGGTCGACGAGGATCGGCTGGGCCATGGTCGATTTGAGTCGTCGCAGATCGAGCGCACGCAGCACGTCCCATTCCGTGACGATCACCGCGGCATCGGCGCCCTCGGCCGCTTCGTACGGATCGGCGCAGAAAGTGACGTTGGGCATCAGCGGGCGCGCCTGCTCGACGCCTTCCGGGTCGTAGCCGCGGACCGTCGCGCCGGCATCTTCGAGCGCCTGGACGATGGCGATCGACGGCGCGTCGCGCATGTCGTCGGTGTTCGGCTTGAACGTGAGGCCGAGCAACGCCACCGTCTTGCCGCGGGCCTCGCCGCCCAACGCCTGGATCACCTTGCGGCCCATCGCACGCTTGCGCGCGTCATTCACGCTAACCACCGATTCCACGATGCGAAGCGGCGTCTGGAAGTCCTCGGCCGTCTTTAGCAGCGCCAGCGTATCCTTGGGGAAACACGAGCCGCCATAGCCCGGCCCGGCATGCAAAAACTTGCTGCCAATTCGATTATCCAAGCCAATTCCGCGACTTACATCTTGGACGTCGGCGCCGACAATTTCGCAAAGATCGGCCATTTCGTTAATGAAGGTGATCTTGGTCGCGAGGAAGGCGTTGGCCGCATATTTGGTGAGTTCGGCGGTGCGGCGGCTGGTGAACAGCAACGGCGCCTTGTTGAGATAGAGCGGGCGATAGACTTCGCGCATGATCTGCGCGGCGCGCTCGTCCTCGGTGCCGACGACGATGCGATCGGGGCGCTTGAAGTCCTCGATCGCCGCGCCCTCGCGCAGGAATTCGGGATTGGACACGACCCACGCCTCGGCGTCGGGCGCGACCTCGCGGATGATGCGCTCGACCTCATCGCCGGTGCCGACCGGCACTGTCGATTTGGTCACCACCACCGTCGGCTTGCGCAACGCCGCGGCAATCTCGCGGGTCGCCCCATAGACATAACTCAGATCGGCATGGCCGTCGCCGCGGCGCGACGGCGTGCCGACCGCGATGAACACGGCATCGGCATCCGCCACCGCGGAGGGCAGATCGGTCGTGAAGGAGAGGCGACCCTCCTTGACGTTGCGCTCGACCAGCAGGTCCAGACCCGGTTCGAAGATCGGCATCACGCCCTTCTCGAGCGCATCGATCTTGCCGGCGTCCTTGTCGACGCACACGACATGATGGCCGAAATCCGAAAAGCAGGCTCCGGAGACGAGGCCGACATAGCCGGTCCCGATCATGGCAATACGCATCGACGATCCTCAGATGGCGTGAAAGTTGCGCCCGCTTAACAAAGCCGGCGGCAAGGTGAAAGACCGGTGTCGAGCCAAGTTCATAACTCCGGGCACTTTTTTACAAGAGGTTCGTTTCGCCTTTTCAACGGAGGGGGCGGAAGCTTTGGTAGGGCGCGGGAGGTTATTCGCGGCGGTGGCGGTCGGCGCTCTGGTGCTGGGCGCCGAAAGTCGTGCGCAGACGCCGCCGGAGCAGGACCCGAACGCGCCGATCGTCTCGGACCAGGAATTCGAGGAACAGCTGCCGTCGCTCGACGCTCCGCTCGAACCGATCGAAGCGGCGCCGATGCCGGCCGATGTCGACGCCGAGACCGTTCCGGACGCCCAGCTGGTCGATCCGGCGCTGACCGAGCCGCTGCCGCCGCTCGCAACCTTCGACGTTACGCCGCCGCCGCCCACCACCGAAGACACGGCCGCCCCCGAGCCCGTGCGCTACACGCTCGAACTCGAAGGCTTTGACGAGGTCGACCTCGAAGGCCGCTTTCGCGAACTCTCCGCGCTCGAGGATGGCGACGGCGAAGCGACCAACGGCGCGATGGTCGCGGCGCGCGCGCGCGAAGACGAGGCGCTGGCCGTGCGCCTGCTGCGCTCGGAGGGTTATTACGATGCCACGGCGCTGGCCGTGTCCGAGCAAGTGCCCGACTCTCCGGGCCGGCTGCGCGTCACCATCACCGCCTCACCCGGCAAGCGCTACCATCTCGGCGAAATCACCATTAGCGGCCCGGAGACGGTGCCTCCGGGGCTCGCCCGCGAGGCGCTGCCGCTGAAGAGCGGTGACCCGATCGTGGCGGCGGCGGTGCAGGGCGCCGAGGCCAACGTCCTGCTGCGTCTGCCCGAACAGGGCTATCCGTTCGCCTCCTTGGGGCAGCGCGACATCTCGCTCGACGGGGCGACGATGCTCGGCGACTATGTTCTGCCCGTCGATCCGGGCATCCGCGCCCGCTTCGGCGGTTTCACGACCGAAGGCGACCTTGCTTTCGACGCCAAGCATGTCGGCGTGCTGTCGCGGTTCGAACGCGGCGATCTATACGATCGGCGCATGGTCGATGACCTTCGGGAAGCGATGGTCGCGACCAACCTGTTCAGCTCGGTTTCCGCCGAGGTCGTGCCGACCGGTGAGAAAGCCGAGGACGGCACCGAATTTGTGAACATCCTTGTGCGCCAGGATGCGGGGCCGGCCCGTTCGCTGACGGCGAGCGGCGGCTACAGCACGGGCGAAGGCCTGCGCGTCGAAGGGGCGTGGGAGCATCGCAACATATTCCCGCCCGAAGGCGCGCTTCGCGTCGCGGCGGTGGCAGGCACGCAGGAGCAATCCGCCAGCGTCAGCTTCCGCCGCTCCAACGCAGGCAAGCGCGACCGCACGGTCTGGCTGAGTGCCGAGGCCGGACGCCGCGACTACCCGGCCTTCCAGGGCTATACTGCGCAGCTCACCGGCCGGGTCACTCGGGAGTCGACGCCGATCTGGCAGAAGCGCTGGACCTATGCCTATGGCGCAGAGCTGATCGCGACCAACGAGGTGCGTACCGGCCGGCCGCGGCTGGCGCTCAGCGACGCCTTCTTCATCGGCGGGCTGCTCGGCCAGATCGGCTACGACCGCAGCGACAGCCTGCTCGATCCGACCAAGGGTTTCCGCCTGTTGGCACGCACCAATCCGGAAGTGTCGCTCGGCAACGGCACCAACCCCTATATCCGCAACCTGATCGAGGGCAGCGTCTACCGTTCGTTCGGCGACAGTTTCGTGCTGGCGGGCCGGGCGCGGCTCGGCTCGATCTACGGCATCGAGCGCGACAGCCTGGTTCCGTCGCGCCGCTTCTACGGCGGCGGCGGCGGGTCGGTGCGCGGCTATGGCTATCAGGAGCTTGGGCCGAAGGACCTCGACAACAAGCCGATCGGCGGCCGCAGCCTTGCCGAGTTCGCGCTCGAGGGCCGCTACCGCTTCGGAAACTACGGAATCGTCGGTTTCGTCGATGCCGGCCAGGTTTACGAGGCGCAATATCCGACGTTCGACAGCATGCGCTTCGGCGTCGGCATCGGCGGCCGTCTCTACACCAATTTCGGGCCGCTGCGCGTCGACGTGGCGACCCCCATCGGCCGCAAGCCCGGCGAATCGCGCGTCGCCGTCTATATCTCGATCGGGCAGGCCTTCTGATGGCCAGCGACACCGTCCTCGACACGCCAGCGCCGGCTGCTCCCGCCCCCCGCGGGCGCGGCGCCACCATCGCGAAATGGGCGGGCATCGCCGCCGGGGGCCTGCTGCTCCTGGTCGCGGCACTCTATTTTGGCCTCAATACCGAACTCGGCCGCGGCTATGTCGTGCGCCAGATCAACAATCTCGAAATGGCGTCCGGCCTCGACATCGACGTCGGCCGCATCGAGGGGTCGCTCTACGGCGAGCTGATCGTCCACGACATCACGCTCAAGGACCCGAAGGGCGTCTTCTTCACTGCGCCGCGGGCGGAACTCGACTGGCGGCCGTTCGCCTATTTCCGCAACCATATCGACATCAAGGCGCTGTCGATCCCCGAGGCGCATTTGCGGCGCCTGCCCGAGCTGAAACCCGGCGATCCCAACGCGCCGACCCTGCCGGACATCGATATCGACATCGGCCGCTTCGACGTCGGGCGGCTTCTCGTCGATCCCGCGGTGACTGGGCAGCGGCACCTCCTTCGCCTTTCCGGCGGCGCCAAGATCGCCGACCGCCGCGCTCAGGTCTCGGCCGACGTGGCGGCGATTGTCGCGCCGGGCTTCGCCGGCGGCGACCGGCTGACTTTGCGGCTCGATGCCGTGCCCGACGACAATCGCTTCGATGTCGATGCCCGCATCCGTGCGCCCGCCGACGGCTTCGTCGCCGGGCTTGCCGGGCTCGACCAGCCTTTGGTGGCGGCGCTGGAAGGCAAGGGGAGCTGGAAGGAGTGGAAAGGCCGCGCCCGCGCGGACCTCGGCGGGCAGGGCTTCGCCAATCTGGCAATCACCGGTCGCGACGGCACGTTCCAGGTCAATGGTCCGCTCCGGCCCGCCTTGATGATGGCCGAAGGGCCGCTGCAGCGGCTCGTCTCGCCCTTAGTCCAGGTAAACCTAGTGACCACGCTTGCCGAGCGCAGGGCCGATACGCGGCTGCGGCTGATGTCGCCCGCGGCCGCGGTGGCGGCGGAGGGCGTGATCGATCTCGGCCGCAGCGAGTTTAACGGACTTCGCGTCGCGGCGCGCCTCGCGAGGCCCGGCGCGATTGCTCCCAACCTCAGCGGCCGCGACGTCCGGCTGGCGATGGTGCTGAACGGCGCATTTGCCCGGCCGGTGGTCGCCTATGACCTCCAGGCGGCGGCACTGGGCTTCGACGGTACAATCGTGGAAGGACTGCGCGCGCGCGGCCGCGGCCGGGTCCTCGGCGACCGCATCACGATCCCGGTCTCGGCGACGGCGCGGCGGATCACGGGCCTCAATGCGGCGGTGGGGGGATTGCTGACCAACATCGCGCTGGACGGCACGCTCAACATGGCCGGGTCGTCGATTCTGTCGGACGACCTCCGCATCCGCTCCGACAAGCTCAATGCGACGGCGGTCATCGCGGCCAATATCGCTCGCGGCGAATATCGCGCCGGGCTGCAGGGCCGCATCAACAACTATCTGGTCGAGGGGGTGGGGCTGCTCGACATCGATTCGAAGCTCGACGTTGTAAGCCAGGGCCAGGGCTTCGGGATCAGCGGCCGGGTCGCCGTCCGGACGCGCCGGATCGACAATGCGTCGGCGCGCGACTTCCTGGGCGGCAACGCCGTCGCGAGTGCGCAGATCGACATGGACTCGGCCGGCCTTATCCGCCTCAACTCGATCCGCCTCGCCTCCCCGCAACTGCGGATCACATCGGGCAGCGGCGTCTACCGGCCCGACGGGACGATCGACTTCCGTCTCGTCGGCGATTCCACCGCCTACGGGCCGCTTGCCGTGACGCTCACCGGCACGGCGAGCGCGCCCAACGTGCATCTGCGCGCGTCGCGTCCCGGCTTCGGCATCGGCCTCGCCAATGTCGATGCGCAAATCCGCGCTACCGCCAACGGCTATCGCATCACCGCCACCGGCACCTCCCAATATGGCCCGTTCAGCGCCGACGTGACGATCCTCACCGGCCGCGGTCCGATGACGATCGACGTCCACCGCTTGCTGTTCGCCGGCTTCACCTTCACCGGCCGGGTCGTGCAGACTCCGGCGGGCCCCTATGCCGGCACGCTGCGGATCAGCGGCCAGGGCGTGGACGGCGTCGTCCGGCTCGCCGCCGCCGGCCGCTACCAGCGCGCCGACATCTCAGCGCGGGCGAACGGCGCGACCGTGCCGGGGGAAACGCCGATCCTGATCCAGCGCGGCATCATCCAGGCGACCGCAATCCTGTATCCTACCGCGCCTTCGATCGTCGGCGACGTCCAGCTCGCCGGCCTGCGCAGCGGCCAATTCCAGATCGAGACCGCCCGGGCGCGGATCAACTACCAAGGCGGCCGCGGCAACGCCCAGATCGTCGCACAGGGACGCAGCGGCGTGCCCTATCGGGTGGCCGCCAATGTCGCGCTGACTCCGGACCATGTCCGGGCCGCGGCGCAGGGCACGATCAATCGCCTCGCCTTCCGCCTCGCGCGCCCGGCGGAGGTCAGCAAGGTCGGCAATGATTGGGTGCTGGCGCCCGCCACCCTGGTCTTCCCGCAGGGCAATGTCCGCCTCGCCGGGCGCTGGGGCAACGGCCTGACGATCCAGTCGCGGATGGAGAATCTCGACCTTTCGATCGTCAACGCCTTCTCGCCCGGCCTTGGGCTCGGCGGCCGCGCCAATGGCAGTCTCGACTTCGCCCAGCCGTCGGGCGCGTCCTTCCCGCAGGCCGACGCGCGGATCACGATCACCAATTTCACGCGCACCGGCGTCGCGACCCTCTCCGAGCCGGTGAACGTCGCCCTCGTCGGCCAGCTCCGACCGACCGGCGGCGCGCTGGCAGCGGTGATCCGCCGGCAGGGCGCGATCATCGGCCGGCTTCAGGCGCGGCTGCAGCCGCTGTCGTCTTCGGCCGGCGGCTGGATGACGCGACTGCTCGCCTCGCCGCTTGCGGGCGGGATACGCTATAACGGCCCGGCCCAGGTGCTGTGGTCGCTGACCGGGATCGCCGACCAGCAATTGTCGGGGCCAATCGGCATCGCCGCCGATTTCTCGGGCCGCGTCCAGAACCCGCAATTTACCGGGGTGGTGCGCGCCAACAACCTCACCTTCGTCGACGAGACGTTCGGAACGCGCATCACCAACCTCGCCCTGCAGGGACGCTTCACCAGCTCGACTTTCGAAATCACGCAGCTCAACGGCCGCGCCGGCAGCGGCACGGTGACCGGCACCGGCCGGGTCAGCCTGGCCGCGGGCGCGGGCTTCCCGGTCGACATCCGGCTGGTCTTCGACCGCGCCCAGCTTGCGCGCAGCGAATCGCTCGGCGCCACCGTGAGCGGCAATGTGGCGGTGACCAACAGTCCGGCCCAGGGCGCCTTGATCAGCGGCGACCTGCGCCTGCCCGAAGTGCGCTACCAGATCATCCGCCAGGGCGCGGCGGAAGTGGTCGAGCTGCAGGGCGTCCATCGCAAGGGCGAGCCGCTGGTGCGGCCCGACGAGATGGTCAGCCGCGACCGGCCGCCCAGCATCTGGAAGCTCGATCTGCGCCTGCGCGCCGAAAATGAAGTGTTCGTGTCGGGCATGGGGCTCGAATCGGAATGGGGCACGGACCTGCGCGTGCGCGGCACGACCTCGGCTCCCGTCATCACCGGCAGCGCCGAGGTGATCCGCGGCACGATCAGCTTCGCCGGCAACCGCTTCGACCTCACCACCGGCGAGGTCGAGTTCACCGGCAGCACGCCGATGGACCCGCGGCTCAACGTGGTCGCCGAGGGCGAGGTCGAGGACGTCACGGTGACGCTGGCGATCAGCGGCCGCTCGACCGATCCGCAGATCCGCTTCAGCTCCTCGCCGGCGCTGCCGCAGGACGAAATCATGGCCCGATTGCTGTTCGGCGGCTCGGTGAACGAGCTGAGCGCGCTCCAGGTCGTCCAGCTCGGCGCCTCGCTCAATACGCTGCGCGGCAGCGGCGGCGGGCTGAATCCGCTCGGCAAATTGCGCTCGGCGACCGGGCTCAGCCGGCTGCGCATCCTCGGCGCCGACGAGGCGACCGGGCGCGGCACTGCGATCTCGGCGGGCTTCTACATCAGCAACAAGATCTACCTGGAGGTGATCACCGACACGCGCGGCTTCACCGCCACCCAGATCGAGATCGCCCTGTCGAAGGCGCTGAGCCTGCTCTCGCAGACCGGCACGGCGGGCAGCACCAACGTAAATCTTCGGTATCGCAAGCAATATTGAGTTGCGCGGGGGCGGCGCGCGCTTCATTGCGCGGCCAATGCTGCGGGGTCGCGATGAGAGGTGCCAGGTCTTGAACGACGCAACCGGCTGGACCTTCTCGATCGACCGCGGCGGCACCTTCACCGACATCGTCGCGCGCGGGCCGGACGGGGCCTTGGTCACGCGCAAATTGCTGTCGGACAATCCCGAGCGCTACGACGACGCGGCGGTGGCGGGGATCAGGCAGATCCTGGCCGAATGCGGCGCGGCGCCGATCCGATCGGTGAAGATGGGAACCACCGTCGCGACCAACGCCCTGCTCGAGCGCAAGGGCGAACCGGTCGCGCTGGCGATCACGCGCGGGTTCGGCGACGCGCTGCGGATCGGCTATCAGGCGCGGCCCGATATCTTCGCGCGCGCCATCGTCCTGCCCGAGCCGCTCTACGGCCATGTCGTCGAGATCGACGAACGGGTGACCGCGGGCGGGGAGGTGGTGCGGCCGCTCGACGAGGCGAAGGCGCGGGCCGACCTGCAGGCGGCTTATGCCGCGGGCTACCGCGCGCTGGCGATCGTGCTGATGCACGGCTGGCGCTGGACCGCGCACGAGGCGGCGGTGGCGGCGATCGCGCGCGAGATCGGCTTCACCCAGCTTTCGGTGAGTCACGAGGTCGGGCCGCTGATCAAGCTGGTCGGGCGTGGCGATACCAGCGTGGTCGACGCCTATCTCTCGCCGGTGCTGCGCCGCTATGTCGACAAGGTGGTGGCGGCGCTCGGCGCCGAGACGCGGCTCTTCTTCATGCAGTCGAACGGCGGCCTCACCGACGCCGCCGCCTTCCAGGGCAAGGACGCGATCCTGTCGGGGCCGGCCGGCGGCATCGTCGGCATGGCGCGGACCGCCGAAGAGGCC
>JAFAEZ010000049.1 GCA_023423775.1 Pseudomonadota bacterium | reverse complement strand
CGCCTGAACTCGTCGCGGATCGGCCACTTGGCCTTTTCGGCGGCGACCTGAACGCATTCGATCAGTGCCGTGTTCTTGGCCTCGCGGCGATGGGCCTTCATGTCGCCGTCGCGATAGGCGTTGAGGATGCGAAACTCCATAGGATCCATGCCGACGAGGTTTGCGAGCTTGTCCATCTGACACTCGATGGCAAAGTCCATCGCGGTGACGCCGAAGCCGCGCATCGCGGTTGCCGGCGTGCGGTTGGTGAAGACGCAGTAGACGTCGCCGTAGACGTTCGGGATGGTGTAGGGCCCCGGCAGATGCGCGGCGCACTTCACGGCGGCATAGCTGGATAGTCGCGTGTAGGCGCCGCTGTCGAAATAAGCGCGGATCTTGCGCGCGACGATACGGCCGTCGCGCATGACGCCGTCCTTGATGTAGATGCGTTCGGCGCCACGCGGCGGGCCGTATTGCATCTCCTCCTCGCGCCCGAACACGTAGCGGACGGGACGCCCGGTCAGCATTGCGCCGAGAATCGCGAGCGGTTCGGTCAGGGTATCCACCTTGCCGCCAAAGCCGCCGCCGACGGTGCCGCCGATGAAATGGAAGGTGTTGGAGGGGACGTCGAGGATCTTGGCGCAGGTGTCGACCGAGAAGAACAACGCCTGGGTCGAGGTGTAGACGACGTAGCGGCCATTGGTGTCGGGCGCGGCAATCGCGCCGTTGGTCTCGGTCGGCGCGTGCTCAATCGGCGACATCTGGTAGCGCTGCTCCAGCACGTGGTCGGCATTGCCGAGCGCTGCATCGGCGTCGCCGAACCGCAAGCGCTGGTGATCGTAGACGTCGTGATAGATGAAGGCGTTCTTCGGGTAGGTCTCGTTGACCACGGGCGCCCCGGGCTTGAGCGCGTCCTCGACGTCGAACACGGTCGGCAGCGGCTCGTAATCGACCTTGACCTTTGCAATAGCCTCGAACGCCTCACGTTCGCTGTCGGCGACGATGGCGAGGATCGGCTCGCCCTTGTAGCGGACCTTGTCGACGGCCAGCGACGGCTCGTCGTCCTTGCCGAAATTGATCAGGCTGAGAAGCGTGTTGAGATTGACCGGCACATCGCTGCCGCGGATGATCCGGCGTACGCCGGCAGAACGCTCTGCGTCCGTGGTATCGATGCGGCGCAGCCTTGCATGGGCCTGGGTCGAGCGAACGACCTTCAGGTGCAGCATGCCCTGGAGCATATGATCGTTGAAATAGCTCGACGTGCCCGTGATGTGGCCGAGCATGTCCTGGCGCTGTGTGCCCTTGCCGATCTCCTTGAGATTGTCGTCGCGCTCGTCGGCGAAGATGTCCTTGCGTAACTCGAGCATGGTTTGACCTCAGGCGCTGGCCCGGCCACCGGCGGCGGCGAGGATGGCATTGATGATCGGCTCGTAGCCGGTGCAGCGGCAGATGTTGCCGGAGATTGCTTCAATCACGTCGGCCCGGCTCGGGGAGGGATTGCGGTCGAGCAGCGCCTTTGCGGCCATCAGCATGCCCGGCGTGCAATAGCCGCACTGGGCGGCAAAGTGATCGGCGAACGACCGCTGCAGCGGATGCAGATTCGGGCCTTGCTTCATGCCATCCAGTGTTTCGACGGAACGGCCGGCAACGGTCTCGGCCAGCGTCAGGCAGGAGAGGTGGATTTCTCCGTCGACCAGAACGCTGCAGGCGCCGCAACCGCCCTGGCCGCAGCCGAATTTCGGCGTCATGTCGCCGATCAATTCGCGCAGCGCGACCAGCAGGTTGGTGCCGCCATCGACGAAGATCGCGACGTCGCGGCCGTTATGACGAAATTGCAGAGGCGTCTTGGACATGGCGGTCCCCGTCTATTCCTGGCCGGACAGCAGACGGCGCAGATGTACGCCGACAATCTCGCGGCGGTACCAGGCGCTGCCGAGCGCGTTGTCGGATGGTGATGTTCCCTCGGACGCTGCGGATGCGGCCGCCGCGATGGTCGCGGCATCCAGCGAGCGGCCTTCGAGCGCACGTTCCGCTCCCTTGGCGCGGATCTGGGTCGGCGCCATCGAGCCCAGCGCGATCCGGGCGCCGGCAATGCGGCCACCGCTGACCGGCAGATGTGCGGCCAGCGTGATGACCGAGCCACCTTTCGGCTTGATGCGGGCCACCTTGCGATAACGAAAGGCCTCAGCGCTCGCCGGTCGGGTGCAGGAGACCGAGAGCACCAGCGCGCCGGACTGCCGCTCGCGCGATTGCAGGAACTCCTCGATCGCGATGTCACGGGCGCCGAAGCTGCCTTGCACCGCGACCGTTGCGTCGAGCGCCAGCAGCGCCACGGTGAAATCGCCGTAGGGGTTCGGCGCGAAGAGATTGCCGCCGACCGTGCCCATGTTGCGCACGGCGGGGCCTCCGATCGAGCGGGCGGGTGCGTGCAGGAAGGCGAGGTCGCGTTCGGCGAGGACGCGCGCGAAGCTGACGCCGGCTCCCAGCGTGACGCGCGGGCCGGACGCGTCGATCCGGGTCAGCGCCTGGTCGCTGGCGCGGACGATGGTCGATACCGACACGTCGCCCTCGTTGAGCGCCCGCATCACCAGCGTGCCGCCGCCGAGATAGCGGGCGCTGCGATCCGAGGATAATGCCCCGGCGGCTTCGCCGGCACTGGCAAAGGTTTTCACCGTTACAGCCATGGCTAGGCGGCCTCCTTCAGGTGGCGGCGGATTGCCTCGAATCCGGCCTGGTAGATGTCTTCCGCGACCATATGGGTGATGCGGTCCTTGTCCTCAGGTCTGGTGGTGAAGCGCGATTCCCACTGCCAGAAGGTGCGGTCGCCGTCGGTCACCGGCAACAGGCGGACATGAGCGACGTAGTTGAACATCGGCACCGGCGTATCGAGCAGGCAATAGCTGAAGGATTGTTCGAGGTCGGAGAGCGCGAGCAATTGCTCGCGCAGCTCGGAGCCATCCGTGAGCTTGAAGCGCCTGACGCAGCCGATCTTGTCGGCGGATTGCGCGCGCTCGATCGAGGAGGTCGCGACCGCCGGATGCCAGCGGTCGTGGCCGTTGAAATCGCGCAGCACGCTCCACGCCGCGTCCGTCGGGGCGTCCAAGATCGTGCTCTTGACGATATGCGGCACGCTTAGCCTCCGAACACGCGCTTCAGGGCGTCGAAGCCGCCCTGAAAGACGCCGCCGCCGATATTGCTGACGAGCTCGGTTTCCCGCTCAGGCGCGCAGTCGAATTCGGCGGTCCATTCCATGAAGGTCTGGTCGCCGTCGGTGACCGGCGTCAGCCGCAGCGTCGCGACGTAGTTCTCGACGCCCATCGGCGATTCCAGGATCGAATAGGTGCAGAACATGTCGTAGTCGGAGAGGCCAAGCAGCTTCTCGCGGATGCGGTCGCCATTGCGCAGGCGGAAATCCCTGACGCAGCCGATCTTGTCGGAGGGCTCGCCGCCCTCGATGCGGCTTTCGGCGATGGCGGGATGCCAGTTCGGCAGGCCGTTGAAGTCGCGCACCCGCGCCCAGACGCGGTCGTTGCGGGCGTTGACGACGGTAGAGACGTAGACGCGGGCCATGGTTCAGACCTCAGCTCTTCTTTCGCGGCCCGCGCTCGGCCGGCGGCTCGCCACCCTCGGCTGCAGGCGGGGAGGCCGCGGGCTTGTCGCCGCCACCGCCGCTCTTGCGCGCGGAATCCTTGATGCCTTGCATGTCGCGGGCCTCGCGGATCAGGCCCGGCATTTTGGCGAGACTGCCGCCCTCGACCCCGATGTCGGACAGGATGGAGTCGATCAGCGGCGCCTGGACCCGGTAGCGCAGCGCCGAATCGATCACCTCGTCGGTGGCGCTGCGGCCGCCGTTGCCGCCATGCCCATTGCCGTTGAGGCCGTCGACCTGGAGAATGCGGATGCCCTCGATCTTTTCCATCGGCTTGACGCTCTCGCGGACGATGCCCTCGATGCGGTCGAGCAGCTTTCTGCGGAACAGCGAGTAGCGCGCCTGGTCGGTGAGCACGTTCTCGGCCTCGTTGAGCATCCGCTGCGCCTCGGCCTCGACCGCCGCGCGCACGCGCTCGGCCTCCGCCGCGATGCGGGTTTCCTCGGCCTGTTTCTCGGCGAGCAGCACCTCGACGGTCTTGCGGCGCTTGGCGATTTCGCTTTCGCGCGCCGTCACCACGCGCTCGGCGGCTTCGGTCGCTCGTATCCGCGCTTCCTCTGCGGCGGCGCGGGCTGCCGACTCCTCCAGCGACTTCTGGTGGATGGCGATGGCCTTCTCCATCAGCACCGTCTCGACGTCCTTCTCGCGGTTGACCTCGAGCTTGCGCAGCTCGCGCTCGCGGCCGATGCGGGCCTCGTCAAGGCCGCGGTCCGAGGCGATGCGCGCGCGCTCGACCTCCTCGCGGGAGGCGATCTCGGCTTCCTGCAAGGATTGCACGCGGGCGACCTCGAGCTGCTCGATGGCGCGGCGGCGTTCGATGCGGGCAGCCTCCAGCGCCTGCTCGCGCGAGACGTCGGTAGTCTCGACCTCCTTGCGCGCGACGATCTCGGCCTGCCGGACCTGGCGGTCGGCGTCGATCCGCTCGGACTTCTTGGTCGACAGCGCGATGACGCGGTCCTCGTCGGCGATCTCGATCGCCTTCTTCTGCTCGATGTTGAGCACCTCGCGCTTCTTGGAGGAGTTGATGCGCTCGGCCTCCAGCGCCAGGTCGACCGTGATGCGCTGGCGTTCGATGGCGTCGCGCCGTTTCAATTCGGCCGCCTCCAGCACGCCGGTCCGCTCGATTTCGAGCGAACGCGTGTCGCGTTCGGCCTGGATGCGTTCGGCCGCAACCGCCTTCTCCTGGGCGATGCGGGCCGCCTCGATCGCCTCGCGCGAGGCGGTTTCGGCTTCCTCGCCGGCGCGGGTGCG
>JAFAEZ010000029.1 GCA_023423775.1 Pseudomonadota bacterium | reverse complement strand
CCTTAAATCGATCTAAGTTCGCTTCCGGTTGCGGGCGTGCATGCCTATCTCGGGTCTGCACGCCCGCCGACCAGCTGAAGAGGATATCGCAGTGCCCGACGCCATCGAACTCCTGAAGACCCGCCGCTCGGTGAAGCCGCGCGAGATGACCGGGCCCGGCCCTTCCGCAGCCGAGCTCGAGACGATCCTCACCATCGGCGCCCGCGTGCCTGACCATGGCAAGCTGGCGCCCTGGCGCTTCATCGTCTTCGAGGGCGACGCCCGCCAGCGCGCCGGCGAGGTGATCGCAAAGGTCTTCGCCCGGAAGAATCCCGGCGCACCCGCCGCCGACGTCGAAACCGAGCGCAAGCGTCTCCTGGACGCGCCGCTGGTGATCGGCATCGTCAGCTTCACCAAGCCGCATCCCAAGGTGCCGGCCTTCGAGCAGGAATTGTCGGCCGGCGCCAGCGCCATGAACATCGTCACGGCCGCCACCGCCCTCGGCTACGGCGCCTGCTGGCTGACCGGCTGGTTTTCGTTTGACCGCGACGTGCTCGACGGGCTCGGCCTCAAGCCGGACGAGAAGCTCGCCGGCTTCATCCATATCGGCACGCCGACCAAGCCGAGCGAGGACCGCCCGCGGCCGTTCCTTTCGGAAATCGTGACGCGTTTTTAATCGATGCCTTGTTGACGCCTTTGGCGTGTTGCGGCTTTGATCCCGCCCAGGGAGGAAGCCCGGATGAGACGGCGTGAATTTCTGCTCGGAGCCGCGATGCTCGCGGGCTCGATGGCGCGAGGCAGCGCCGCGGACATCCCCGCCCCCTCGCCCGATGGGCTCGACCGCATCACGGCCTATTTCGACAACGAGGTGGGAAGCGGCCGGCTGCCGGGTGCCGTTATCCTGGTCCAGCAGCACGGCAAGCCGGTCTACCTCAAGACCTTCGGCGTGCGCGACGTCACGACCGGCCTTGCCATGACGCCGGACACGATCTTCGCCATCCACTCGATGACCAAGCCGATCACGTGCCTCGGCGCGATGATGCTGATCGACGAGGGCAAGCTCGCGCTGACCGATCCCGTGTCGAAATACGTCCCACTCTTCGCCGACACCAAGGTGGGCCTGGAGATCACCAATCCGGACGGCAAGCTGGAGCTCGACCTCGTCCCGCCGGTGCGTCCGGTCAACATCGAGGACCTGCTGCGGCACACCTCGGGCATCAGCTACGACTATATCGGCGGCAAATGGGTCGAGCAGGCCTACAAGGCCGCCAATATCTTCGAAGGTGCCTTCAACAACAGGGAGTTCGCCGACCGCATCGCCAGGCTTCCGCTGGCGCGGCAGCCGGGTACGTTGTGGCGTTACGGCCATTCCACCGACGTGCTCGGCAGCATCATCGAGATCATTTCGGGCCAGACGCTCTACGCCTTCCTGAAAGCACGCATCTTCGATCCGCTCGGCATGACCAGCACCAAGTTCGCGCTGGCGACGGAGGACGAGCTGGCGCGGATGGCGCGGCCGCTGCCGAACGATTTCATCCTGCTCGCCGCCGAGCGCGAGCGCCTCGACCATCCCGAATGGCAGTCCGGCGGCGGCGGGCTGCTCTCGACCATCACCGACTACCAGCGCTTCTCGCAGATGCTGCTCAATGGCGGCGAGTTCGAGGGCAGGCGCTATTTGAGCCCCGCCGCGTTCAAGGCCATGACGACCGATCACATCGGACCCGGATCGGGCGTCGGACGCGACTATTTCTATTTTCCGGGCGACGGCTTCGGCTATGGCTATGGCCTTGCGGTGCGCACCGATCCCGGCAACGCCAAACCGCCGCCGCCGGGCTCGCTCGGCGAGCTGAAATGGGACAGTGGCAGCGGCACCTATTTCGGCGTCGATCCCAAGCTCGACATGGTCTACCTCATGATGCAGCAGACCCAAAATGAGCGCAGCCGCATCACGCCCGCGTTCAAAGCCCTGGTCTACGATTGCTATCCGCCCGCGCTACGCCGCCCGTGAGGCGCGCTCGCCGAAATCGGCGAGCAGCCTTGCGATCTCGGCGGCGGGCCGCGCCGCGCTAAACAGGAAGCCTTGCACCTCGTTGCAGCCTTCGGCGCGCAGCCAGTCGAGCTGATCCTCGGTCTCGACCCCTTCCGCCGTCGTGGTGATGTTGAGGCTGCGGCCGAGCCCGGAGATCGCGCGCACGATCGCGCTGCAATCGGGCCGCTGCGCCAGATCCTTGACGAAGGAACGGTCGATCTTGATCTTGTCGAAGGGGAAGCTGCGCAGATAGCTCAGGCTCGAATAGCCGGTGCCGAAATCATCCATGGAGATGGCGACGCCGAGCTCGCGCAGCTGATGCAGGATGGCGAGGTTGGCCTCGGTCTCGGCCAGGAAGATCGACTCGGTGATCTCGAGCTCCAGCCGCTTCGGTGACAGGCCGGACTGCGCCAGGGCCGAGATCACGACTTGAACCAGATTGCGGCTGCGGAATTGCGCGGGCGAGAGATTGACCGCGACCTTGATGTCGACAGGCCATTTGACGGCCTCGGCGCAGGCCTCGCGCAGCACCCATTCGCCGAGCTGGGTGATCAGACCGATGTCCTCGGCCACCGGAATGAACTCGGCCGGCGAGATCATGCCCTTGTCCGGATGACGCCAGCGCAGCAGCGACTCGAAGCCGGAGATGCGATCGGAGGCGATCGACACCAGCGGCTGGTAGTGCAGCTCGAACTCGGCGTTGGCAAAGGCGCGGCGCAGGTCGAGCTCCATGTCGCGGCGCTTCTGCGCCTGGAGATCCATCTCGCGCTCGAAGAAATGGTGCACGCCGCCGCCGTCGGACTTGGCACGGTAAAGCGCCATGTCGGCATTGCGCATCAGCTCTTCCGACGTCGTGCCGTCACCCGGTGACAGCGCGATGCCGATGCTGGCGCCGATCACCATCTCCTGGCCATCGATGTCATAGGGCGCCTTCAGCATGTCGATCAGCAGGGCCGCGCAAGCGCTGGCCTCGTTCGGCGAGACGTCGGCCGCCAGGATGACGGCGAACTCGTCGCCGCCGAGCCGGGCCGCGAGATTGGCACCGCGGACCGCGACGGTCAGGCGTTCGGCGACTTGCTTGAGCAGGCGGTCGCCCGCGGGATGCCCGAAGGAATCGTTGATGTTCTTGAACAGGTCGAGATCGACGTAGAGCACGCCGACCCGCTTTCCGCCGGCCTGGTCGAGTGCCTGTTTCAGCCGCTGCTGGAAATATTCGCGGTTCGGCAGGTCGGTGAGCCCGTCATGATGGGCCATGTGGGCGATCCGCGCCTCGGCCTTGCGGCGCTCGGTGATGTCGACCACCGCGACCAGATAACCATCGCGATCGTCGAAGGCGACGCGGCGGCCGAAGGTGAGCACCTCGATCTCGCTGCCGTCGGCGCGCAGGTGCCGCCAGTTGCGCGAGGAATGATAGGTCTCGCCGACGCGTTCGAGCGCCTCGGCGTGGCTCTCCCATTCGTCCTCGGGCCAGATCTCGTGCAGCTTCATGCGCAGGAAGGTGGCGCGACTGTAACCGTAATGCTGGACCGCTGCGTCGTTGACGTTGAGGAATTGCTTGGTCTCGGCATCGAACACCCACATCGGCATCGGATTGTTGTCGAACAAGAGGCGGAACGAGGCGTCGCGCCGCTTCAACGCGGTGACGTCGGAAATCGTCAGCGAGACCACGTCGGCGAAGGCGGTGGCGCCGAGGCGAAGATGTCGTCCGTCGGTCTCGATCTCGAGCTGCTCGCCGCGGCCGCCCGAGACGGCCTTGAGCAGGAAGTCCATGATCTCGGGCGCGGCCAGCAGCGTGCTGCCCTCGCCGATCCGCCGCCACAACAGGCTTCCGGTCGCGGCCTTCAGCAGCGCGCCCGCGCTCTTGTTGTGGTGCACGATCTGGAGATCGAACGGCTTGCCCGCGGCATCGCGCAACGTTGCCAGCGAGACCACCGCGTCATCGGTCGCGGAGAAGATCGCGTCGAGGAGATTGTATTGCGTCCCGCGCTCGTTGACGTAGGCGCCGACCAGCGTGGCGCCCCAGCGCGAGGCCGTCGGCAGCGCCAGCACATCGTAGGTCCTGACCATGCCGTCGCGCACGCAATGCGCGCTCGCACGATGCGGCCGCCCCGTTGCGAGCGCGATGGCCGCGGCTTCCGTCAGCGCCGTGGCGCAGTCGGGCGACAGCTCTGCGACGGGAATGTCCCAGCGCTCCTCGCCGAGCCATTTCTGCACGTAACGTCCGCTGCGCGACAGTTCGAGCGCGCTGTCCCCCCTGAGCAGCGCGATATGGTCGGCGAGCCGGCCGAGGCTGCCGAGCATCACGTC
>JAFAEZ010000018.1 GCA_023423775.1 Pseudomonadota bacterium | reverse complement strand
TTGTTGTTTATGGGGTGCCGCGCGCGTGGGGCGGAGACGGCGAGAACGCGACCTCGTACATGTTCAGGATCGCATCCCGGCCAAGGTCGCGCGGATTGTTGTCGAGCAGGCGGCGAATGGCGTGCGCTTCATCGGCCATCACCCCGAGATCGTCGCGAGGCACGCCGAGCGCCGACAGGCGCATTTCGATGCCGAGATCGGCGCAGAACTCGTAGGTCGCCTCGAACGCCGGCTTTGCGTCGTCCTGCTCCGGCAATCCAAGCGCCCTGAGCACTGCGATGGTCTTCGCCTCCACGGCCGGCATGTTGAAGGCCAGCGTGTGCGGGAAGATCACGGCGCAGGCCAGGCCATGGGCGATATGATGACGCGTGCCGAGCGGATAGGCGACCGCATGACCGGCAGTGGTGTTCACCGGCCCCAGACAATAGCCGCCATAGAGCGAGGCCAGTGCCAGACCTGCACGCGCCTCGCGATCGTCTCCGTCGGCGACCGCGCGCTTGAGATACTGTCCGACCAGCCGCGCGCCTTCGAGCGCATAGAGGTCGATCGCGGGATGCGCCTTGCGGCTCGTATAGGCCTCGACGCAATGCGCCAGCGCGTCGACACCGGTCGCAGCCGTGACCTCCTTCGGCACCGTCATCGTCAGATCCGGATCGACGATGGCGATGTCGGCCAGCATGAACCGGCTCTGCACTGCCTGCTTGTTCTGGCTGACAGGATCGGTGACGAGCGCACGGGTGCCGGCCTCGCTGCCGGTCCCGGACGTGGTGGGAATCTGCATCAGCGCCACGCTGCGGCCCGCCACCTTCTCCGGCCCGACGATGTCGGCGAAGGCCGCATCGCTCGTGCACATCACTGCGACCAGCTTGGCCAGATCCATCGCACTGCCGCCGCCGAACCCGACGACGAGGTCGGGCCTGGCCTCGCGCGCCATCGCGACCGCCTTTTCAAGGTTGGGCAGGTCCGGCTCCGGCTTCACGTCGCCGAACACCTTCACGACGCCCGGCAGCGACAACGTATCGACGCGGCGCGCGTTGAAGGGATCGGAAATCACCAATGGCCGCTTGGCACCGATCCGCTCGGCGAAGCGTGCCGCAGCGACAATCGTGCCGCAGCCGAATTCGAGGACGGTCGGACGAAGGATCTCGATGGGCGTGAAGGCATTGGTCATCGTACGCTCGGTCTCATGACTTGGACGCGGAAGCGCCAGCGGCCAGCCGTTCGGCATAGTCGATGGCCTCGATCAGGCTGTGCTCGTTGGCGATGCCCTTGCCGGCGATATCGAAGGCGGTGCCGTGATCGACGGAGGTGCGGATGATCGGCAGACCCAGCGTGATGTTGACGCCGGAGAGCTCCTGCCAACGGCCGGTGGCAGGATCGACCTGGAAACCGAGCAGCTTGACGGGGATGTGGCCCTGATCGTGATACATCGCGACCGCGGCATCGTATTGGCCGGCGCGCAGCTTGACGAAGATGGTGTCGCCGGGCACCGGACCGACGACGTCGAGACCGTCGGCGCCCGCCTTGGCAATCGTCGGCGCCGACACGTCGATGTCCTGCCGGCCGAACAGACCGCCCTCACCGGCATGCGGATTGAGCGCGGCAATCGCGATCTTCGGTTTGGCAATGCCGAGCCGGCGCAGCGCGTCGTTGGTGAGGTCGATCACCAGGCGCAGGCGCTCCGGCGTCAGGCGCTTCGGCACGTCTTCCAGCGCGACATGGGTCGAGACATGGCTGACGCGCATGTTGCCATGGGCGAGCAGCATCACCGAGCCGCGCACGCCGGTGAGATGGGCGAGCATCTCGGTATGCCCGGGGAAATGATAGCCGGCCTTGTTGAGCGCTTCCTTGTTGAGCGGTGCCGTCACGATGGCGGAGGTCCGTCCAGCCTGCGTCAGGCGCACGCCCTGCTCGATCGCCTTGTAGGCGAAGCGGCCGCCGTCGGCGCTGAGGACACCGGGCTTGATCGGCTCGGCTTCGGCGTCGGCTTGGAGGAAGCACAGATTCGGCCAGTCGCGATCCTCGTTGCTGACCTCGGGGATGGCAATATCGGCACCGAGCGCGGCCCTGGCCCCGTCGAGCGCCGCCCCGCTGCCGATGATCAGCAGGCGCAGATCGCCCTTCGCGATCCGGTCCTTCAGTCCGACGCAGGCCTTGATGATGATCTCCGGCCCGATCCCGGCGGGATCACCCATGGTGATGGCAAGATGACGAGAGGTCATGTCGGACTCCCCATATTGAGCAAATGATTGTCCCGGAGCAGATCGCGCCAGAGCTCGCTGGGCCCGAATGCACCGGACTTCGAGACGACGTCCGTTCCGGCCCACCGGCCACCCTGTAGGATCGAGCGCGGCAATCCCGGCACGATACGTCCCGTCACCTGAAGCGCATGCGCTCCGAGGGCAACGCACGCCGCCTTCAGGGTCTCCCCACCGGCAACGATCAGCGTGCCCGGCGGTTCGAGTGCCGCGATCAGTGCCGTCATCTCGCGCGCGATCCGCCGCGCCGCCTCGGCGCGTGTCAGGCCTTCGACGAGCGAGAATTTGACCAGCACCACGCCGTCATCGACCAGCCTGCGCCGGACGGGTGCAGCGCCCTCGCCTTCGGCAAGCGCGATGGTCACCGCTCCGCACGCCGCCAGCTGAGACGCCGTCGCAAGCTGGTCCGAGCCGAACAACCCCAACACCGGCAGCTTCAACTGGTCCGGCGCATCGGCGCGATGGCTGCGGGCCAGCGCGCCGGCCAGGCCGCCGCAGCCGCACCACAGCACCGGCCCCGGCCTGCGCAGCCCCATCTCGGCGCCCCGATCGAGATCGATGACGCACACG
>JAFAEZ010000178.1 GCA_023423775.1 Pseudomonadota bacterium | reverse complement strand
CGACCGGCCCCTGGCGTTCGGCGAGGCGCGCACGCTGTTCGGCGCGCAGCCCCTCGACGATGCGGATCCGTGCCTCCGCGGCGGTGATCTCCGCCTCGGCGGCCTCGATCCGCGCGGCGGTGGCGGCCGAGGCGGCGCGCGCCTTGGCGGCGGCGCCGGTGGCCTTGGCTGCTTCATTCTCGAGCTGGACCGAGCGGGACGTGGCCTGCTCGGCCTCGCGCTTGGCCTGGGCCAGAGCCTGTGCCTCCGAAGGCCCCTGCGCCTGCGCCGCGGCAAGGCCGGCCGCGAGAGCGGCCACGAGCATGGCGGGGAAAGCGCGGCGCATGGCCTATCCTTCCCTGTGATAGGGATGGTTGGCAAGGATCGACGTCGCCCGCCACAATTGTTCGGCGAGCATGGCGCGGGCAAGGAGGTGGGGCCAGGTCGCCTTGCCGAATGCGATCAGCAGGTCGGCCTTGGCGCGCTCGGAATCGTCGAAGCCGTCCGCGCCGCCGATCAGGAAGCGCGCCTCCCGTTTGCCGTCGTCGCGCCAGCGCTCGAGCTTGTGCGCGAAAGCGAGCGAGCCCAGTTGCTCGCCTTTCTCGTCGAGCAGGATGGTGACGCCGTTGTCGGCCGGCGGCGGGAGCCTGCCGCCGCTCTCGGGCAGTTCGGTGATCTTCGTCGGCCAGGCGATCCGCTTCAGATAGCGCTCGACCAGCTCGGCCTCGGGCCCGCGCCCGATGCGACCGCGCGCCACGACATGGAGCAGCAAGGGATCAGCCGGCCGCCGGAGCGGTGCCGGTCTCCTCGAACGCCCACATGCGCTCCAGATTGTAGAAGGTGCGGACCTCCGGACGGAACAGGTGGATGATCACGTCCTCGGCGTCGATCAGCACCCAGTCGGCGATCGGCAGGCCCTCGATGCGGACGTTGCGGCCCAGTTCCTTCTTGATCCGCTCGGCGATCTTCTGCGCCATCGATGCGACCTGGCGGGTCGAACGGCCCGACGCGATCACCATATGATCGGCGATGCTGGACTTGCCGGCGAGCGGGATGGAGACGACCTCTACGGCCTGATCGTCGTCCAGGGAGCGAAGCACGAGATTGTGCAGGGCTTCGACCTGTTCATGATCTCCCTCATGGGGAGCGGGTGCGGGTGCGGGCAAAATGCCTCCTTGCAGTCAATGGACGCCGCGTCACGCCATCGCGGAGCGCCTTGGGGTTGAACGATTGTTCGAGCTTTTGGTGCCAGTCGGGATCGGCAGCACGGAGACCGGTGGCGGAGGTCGGATCGGGCGGCAATTGCAGCAGCACGAGGGCCGGCGGTCTCCACGTGGTCCAGTTCCGAGCCTGGTCTGCGCGGTGGACGAAGCGACGCAGCCAGCCCAATGCGGGTGCGCGATGGGCGACGCCATCATATCCCGGCCGGGCAACCACCGCAATCGGAACCATCCGAGCAATCATCCGCCAATCGCGCCAGCGGTGGAACTGGGCGAGATTGTCGGCGCCCATCAGCCAGACAAAGCGGCGATCGGGGAAGCGGCTGCGCAGCCGCCGGATGGTCTCGACGGTATAATTCGAGCCGAATTCGCGCTCGATGGCGGTCACGCGCACCGGCAGGCCGCGCGCCGCCTTGCGCGCCGATGCGAAGCGGGTGGCGAGATCGGCCATCCCTTGGGTCCGCTTGAGCGGGTTGCCCGGAGAAACCAGCCACCAGACCTCGTCCAGGCCCAACGCCCGCGCGGCCTGGATGGTAATCGCCCGATGGCCGCGATGGGCAGGATTGAACGAGCCGCCGAGAAGGCCGGTCCTGATCATGCGGCGCGGGGCCGGAGGGCGTGTTCGATCGACAAAAACTGGTCCTGCGTCTGCCTGGGTGCGGGCCTAGCTGCCGGGCGGCACCGAGACAAGCGCACGGTCTTCACCTCGCCCGCGCATTGGGGCATGTAATGGGTGGGGGAGACGAGGATGATCGACGGGGTCGAAGGTGTTGGCGAAGCTGTGACCGGGGCTATGGTCGCGCGCGCGGTCGAGCCAGGTGCGGGCGAAGCTTCGGGGCACGGGACAACCTGCCTGAATTGCGGCGCGGCCCTGGTCGGCGCTTATTGCCATCAATGCGGACAGACTGGCCACGTCCACCGAACGCTCAGCGCCTGGTGGCATGACCTTGCCCACGGCGTGCTCCATCTGGATGGCAAGGTGTGGCGGACCCTCCCTTTGCTCGCGTGGAAGCCGGGCCAGCTCACCCGCCGCTATATCGAGGGCGAGCGCGCCAAGTTCGTCTCGCCGATGGCCATGTTCCTGTTTTCGGTTTTCCTGATGTTCGCGGCGTTCAGCCTGATCGGCGGGCCGCTGTCGTTCAACAGTGACCCGACCAGCAATGCCGAGGCCGTCCAGGACCTCAAGAAGGAACAGGCGGAGCGGGCGAGCAAGCTCGAGGAATTGCGGACCGAGCGCGCGGCCTTGCAGAAAGCCGGCGACCCGACCACGGCGATCGACGCCCGCATCGCCGATCTCGAGCAGGAAACGGCGATGGTCGCCGCCGCCGCCGGGGTGCTGGCGCCGGCCGGCGCAGCAGCGCCGGACAATGAGAGCAAGATCGACGCCAACAGCGGCTGGGAGCCGCTCGACCATGCGATCGAGAAAGCGGGCAAGAACCCGTCGCTGCTCTTCTACAAGATTCAGACCAACGCCTATAAATTCTCGTGGGCGCTGATCCCGCTGTCGGTGCCGTTCGTGTGGCTGCTCTTCTTCTGGAAGCGGCGCTTTCGCGTTTACGATCACACCGTCTTCGTGACCTACTCGATCGCGTTCATGAGTCTCGGCCTGGTCGCGCTCAGCCTCGCACACGCGGTCGGTGTCGGCGAGGCGCTGATCGGGCTGGCGATCGTGCTGGTGCCGCCGCTCCACATGTACCGGCAGTTGAAGGGGGCCTACGGCCTCAGCCGGTTCGGCGCTTTGTGGCGGACGTTGATGCTGATTAATTTCGCATTCGTCGCCGGCGGATTGTTCTTCTCGCTGCTGGTGGCGATGGGCGCCCTGTCCTGACTCCGGCTCAGGCGGGGCAGGGATATTTCTTGCGGATCAGGCCTGCGAAGCCGTCCTTGACGCTCATCTCGCGCTGCGCGGGCGGGATGGCGCGGAAATAAGCGAGCAGTTCATCGCTGTTGGTGGCTGCCTTTGCGGGCAGGCAGGCGGTCGGCTTGCGGCCGGCCTTGACCGCGGCCGCCTGCTCGGCGCGGAGCGCCTTGCCGGCGCTGGTCACCTCGGTCTTGAGCAATTTGAGGTCGCCGGAAAACAAAGCGCCGACGCCCTTCGCCTGAAGAGCGTCGGCCTTGGCCAGGAATTCGGCAACGCTCATCGCGGACGCGCCCGCGGGGGCGGCCAGGATGAGCAAAGCCAAAGCCGCCTTGCCGATCATTTTCGATCCCCCCGCCAGCGTCAGGCGCCTTGCGGAGCCGGGCCGCCGAAGCCGCCGCGCGGCTTGCGGGTGGTCGGGATCGAAGTGCCCGCGGCCGGAAGCACCGGCCTCCGGTTGGCGGGATCCTCGCGGCCGATATCCTCGCCGGCGATCGCCCGCTTCGATTCCTCGCCGGTCAGCGTCTCATATTCGAGCAAGGCGCCGGCCAGGCGGTGCAGCTGGTCGAGATTCTCGGTCAGCACCTTGCGCGCCGTGGCTTCGGCTTCCTCGATCAGGCGACGGACCTCCTCGTCGATGAGCTTGGCGGTGTCGCCCGAGATCGACTGGGTGCGCGCGACCGAATGGCCGAGGAAAACCTCGTCCTGATTGTCGCGGTAGCGCAGCCAACCGAGCTTCTCGCTCATGCCATATTCCATCACCATCGCGCGGGCCATGTCGGTGGCCTGCTGGATGTCGTTGGACGCGCCGGTGTTCAGTTCGTCCTGGCCGTAGATGAGCTGCTCGGCGATGCGGCCGCCGAAGCAGAGCGCGAGCCGCGCCTTCATCTGCTTCATCGACATCGAGTAACGGTCGCGCTCGGGCAGGTTCCAGGTCACGCCCAGAGCGCGGCCGCGGGGGATGATCGTCACCTTGTGCAGCGGGTCGCAGCCCGGGACGTGAAGCGAGACGAGCGCGTGGCCGGCCTCGTGGTAAGCGGTCGACTTCTTCTCGTCCTCGGTCATGACCATGGACTTCCGTTCGGCGCCCATCATGACTTTGTCCTTGGCCTCTTCGAACTCGAGCATGGCGACGAGGCGCTTGCCCTTGCGCGCGGCGAGAAGGGCGGCTTCGTTGACGAGATTGGCGAGGTCGGCGCCGGAGAAACCGGGCGTGCCGCGGGCGATCGTGCGCGAATCGACGTCGGGCGCGAGCGGCACCTTCTTCATGTGCACGGCGAGGATCTTCTCGCGGCCCTCGATGTCGGGGCGCGGCACCACGACCTGGCGGTCGAAGCGGCCCGGGCGCAGCAGAGCGGGATCGAGCACGTCGGGCCGGTTGGTGGCGGCGATGATGATGATGCCCTCATTGGCCTCGAAGCCGTCCATCTCGACCAGAAGCTGGTTCAGGGTCTGCTCGCGCTCGTCATTGCCGTTGCCGAGGCCCGCGCCGCGATGGCGGCCGACCGCGT
>JAFAEZ010000115.1 GCA_023423775.1 Pseudomonadota bacterium | reverse complement strand
CCGGTAAACCCCCGGCCATGACGGGCGGAGAGGACAGCTCGCCTTTCGCCTCCTGTCGGCATCCTCACTCACGCTCATCCTCGCCGTCATCGGCTTCGTCGGCTGGGTCTACTCGCTCGGCCCGCTGCCGCTCGACGAGGCGCGGCAGGTCTCCACCACCGTCGTCGATCGCAACGGCAAGCTGTTGCGCGCCTATGCGATGGCCGACGGGCGCTGGCGGCTGCCGGTCGACGCCAGGACGAATGTCGATCCGATCTATCTGAAACTGCTGCTGGCCTATGAGGACCAGCGGTTCTACGCCCATGACGGCATCGATCCGCTGGCGCTGGGCCGTGCGGCGTTGCAACTGACAACGCGCGGCCGCATCGTGTCGGGCGGCTCGACCATCACCATGCAGCTGGCGCGGCTGATGGAGCCGCGGCGACAGCGCTCGCTCTATGCCAAGCTGCGGCAGATGGTTCGGGCGATCGAGATCGAGCGCAGCTTGAGCAAGGAGCAGATCCTCGACCTCTATCTTGCGCTCGCGCCTTACGGCGGCAATCTCGAAGGCATCCGTGCCGCCTCGATCGCCTATCTCGGCAAGGAGCCGAAGCGGTTGTCGCTGGCCGAGGCGGCGCTGCTGGTGGCTCTGCCGCAATCGCCGGAGACGCGCCGGCTCGATCGTCATCCCGAGGCCGCCCGCATCGCGCGCGACCGCGTGCTCGATCGCATGGTCGGCGAGCATCAGGTCAGCCTCGAGGATGCGAAACAGGCCAAGGCCGTTCCGATCCCGAAGCTGCGCAAGCCGATGCCGATCCTGGCGCCGCATGCCTCCGACACCGCGCTGTCGACCGTCAAGGATACGCCGGTCATCAAGCTGACGCTGGATGCGAATTTGCAGAAGGTGCTGGAGCCGCTGGCCCGCGATCGCGCCATTGCGCTCGGGCCGAATATCTCGGTCGGCATCATCGTGGTCGACAATGAGAGCGGCGACGTGCTCGCTCGCGTCGGCTCGGCGGATTATTTCGACGACAGCCGGGCAGGGCAGGTCGACATGACCCGCGCCGTGCGCTCGCCGGGCTCGACGCTCAAGCCTTTCATCTACGGGCTCGCCTTCGAGGATGGTTTCGTACATCCCGAGAGCCTGATCGACGACCGGCCGGTCCGGTTCGGCTCCTACGCGCCCGAAAACTTCGACATGACGTTCCAGGGCACGGTGCCGGTCAGGAAGGCGCTGCAATTGTCGCTCAACGTGCCCGCCATCGTGCTGCTCGATCGCGTCGGTTCCAGCCGGCTGACGTCGCGGCTGCGGCAGGCCGGCGGCAATCTGGTGTTGCCCAAGGACGAGGCGCCGGGGCTTGCCATGGGTCTCGGCGGCGTCGGCGTGACGCTCCAGGATCTCGTCCAGCTCTATACGGGCTTTACGCGGCTTGGCACCACCAAGCCGCTGCGCGAGATCATGGCCGACAAGGATGACCGCGAGCCGATGCGGCTGCTGGATCAGGTCGCGGCCTGGCAGGTCGGCAACGTGCTGTTGGGCACGCCGCCGCCGGAGAACGCCGCCCATAACCGGATCGCCTTCAAGACCGGCACCTCCTACGGCTATCGCGACGCCTGGTCGGTCGGCTTCGACGGCCGCATGACCATTGGCGTCTGGGTCGGCCGGCCCGACGGTGCTCCGGTTCCCGGCCTGATCGGGCGCGTCGCTGCCGCCCCGATCCTGTTCGACGCCTTCGCCCGGACCGGCAAGACGCTGGCTCCGCTGCCGAAGCCGCCCAAGGGAACCCTGGTGGCGAGCAACACCAAGCTGCCGCTGCCGCTGAAGCGGTTCCGTCCGGTCGGCGAATTGGTGCGCACAGGGGGCGAGCAGGCGCTGCACATTCAGTTCCCGCTCAACGGTTCACGGATCGACGTCGATCGATCGGGCGGCCGGGAGAGCGCAGCCATGCCGGTCAAGGTCGCCGGCGGCGTGCTGCCCATGACCGTCATGGTTAACGGCACCGCGCTCGGCGAGATCGACGGACGCCGCCAACGGCTGATCGATCCGCCCGGTCCGGGCTTTGCCCGCCTCACCGTGATCGACGCCACGGGCGCCGCGGACACAGTCGTCATTCGAATTCAATGAGCCCGGCTTAAGCGGTTGTGGGGATGGCGGTTTCAGCGTAAGCGGAACCAATGGCCGAGACCTATCCAACTCCCCGTTTTGGAGCGCCCCGCGAGCCGAAATCGCCCGTCAATCCGGGCAGCGGGCTCGTGCGCATGCTCGATGTCGTCACGGCCAGCAACGCCCGTGCGGTCGGCTTTTTGGTGCTGTGCGCGCTGCTGCTGTTCCTGCCTGGCTTCTTCACCATTCCGCCGATCGACCGCGACGAAGCGCGCTTTGCCCAGGCGACCAAGCAGATGGTCGAGAGCGGCGACTATGTCGACATCCGCTTTCAGGAGGACGTCCGCTACAAGAAGCCGGTCGGCATCTACTGGCTGCAATCGGCCGCGGTCGAAACCGCTGCGGCGCTCAAGCTGCCGAAGGCCGAATTGCGCATCTGGGTCTACCGCCTGCCGTCGCTGATCGGAGCGATCGGCGCCGTGCTCATGACCTATTGGGCCGCGCTCGGCTTCGTGACGCGGCGCGCCGCAGTGCTGGCCGCGTTGATGATGTGCGCCTCCGTGCTGCTCGGTGTCGAGGCCCGGCTCGCCAAGACCGATGCGGTGCTGTTGCTTTGCGTTGTCGCCGCGATGGGCGCGATGGCGCGGGCCTATCTGTCCTGGCAGCGCGCCGAGGACGAGGTCCGTCCGCCCTGGAGCTGGCCGGCGATCTTCTGGACCGCGCTGGCCGTCGGCATCCTGATCAAGGGGCCGCTGATCCTGATGTTCGCGGGCCTGACCATCGTGGCGCTCGCGATCCAGGATCGTGACGCCTCCTGGCTGTGGCGGCTGCGCCCGGTCTGGGGCCTGATGTGGACGCTGGTGCTGGTGCTGCCCTGGTT
>JAFAEZ010000112.1 GCA_023423775.1 Pseudomonadota bacterium | reverse complement strand
ATGCTGGACATCATGCCGACCCCCTCCTTATCAGGCGATGAACACGGATACCGCCTTCCTGCGGATCCTATGTCGGGATGTTTTTCCAAGGTGAAGAAGATGGAGAGGATAAGCGGCTCGATCCCGGCTCTGGTGACCCCGTTTCGCGACGAAGCGTTTGACGAAGCCGCTTTCCGCTCTTTCGTCGAGTGGCAGATAAGCGAAGGAAGTCATGGTCTTGTGCCCTGCGGTACGACCGGAGAATCGGCGACGATGTCGGCCGCGGAGCAGCAGCGCGTGATTTCGGTTTGCGTCGAGGTCGCGCGCGGCCGCGTGCCGGTCATCGCCGGCTGCGGATCGAACAGCACCGCGATCGTGAAGCAGCATATGAAGGCGGCCGAGGCTGCCGGCGCCGACGCGGCCCTGGTCGTGCTCCCTTATTACAATCGCCCGAACCAGGAGGGCATCTACGCCCATTTCGCCGCTTTGGCCGAGGCGTCTTCGCTGCCGATCGTCGTCTACAACGTGCCGGGCCGGACGGTGACCGACATATTGCCCGAGACTTTGGGCCGCCTCGCCAAGCTCCCCAACATCGTCGCGATCAAGGATGCGAGCGGGAATCTGGCACGGGTCAGCGCGCACCGCCTCCTCTGCGGCCCGGATTTCATCCAGCTGTCGGGCAATGACGATATGGCACTGGGTTTTCTGGCGATGGGCGGGGTGGGCACGATCTCGGTGACGGCAAATGTCGCGCCGCGCCTTTTCGCGGCCTTCCACGACGCCTATCTGTCGGGCGATCGCGATACGGCGCTGGAGATCCAGGACAGGCTCTACCCGCTCCATGCCGCTCTGTTCACCGACGCCTCTCCGGGCCCGGTCAAATATGCCCTAAGCCGCGTCCGCCCGGAAATGTCCGCCGAGCTGCGCTTGCCAATGACTCCGCCATCGCAGGCCAGCCGCAAGGCGGTCGACGCGGCGCTCGAACATGCAGGATTGATCTAGTTGGCCAGGCCGCGCACCGAAGAATTCGACAAGCAGAAGATCGTCGCCGAGAACCGGCGCGCGCGCTACGACTATGCGATCGAGGACAAATATGAGGCTGGAATCGCGCTCACCGGAACCGAGGTGAAGGCGCTGCGCGGCGGCGAGGGCTCGATCGCCGAAAGCTATGCCGAAGTGAAGGGTGACGAGGTGTGGCTGATCAACGCCAATATCCCCGAATTCAGCCACGGCAACCGCTTCAACCACGAACCCAAGCGGCCGCGCAAATTGCTGCTCAATCACCGCCAGATCGCCAAGCTGCACGGCGCGGTGGCGCGGCTCGGCATGACGCTCGTCCCGCTCTCGATCTATTTCAACGGCCGCGGGCGGGCCAAGGTCGAGCTCGCGCTCGCCAAGGGCCGCAAGGCGCCCGACAAGCGCGCTCACGAGAAAGAGAAGGACTGGAAGAGGGAGCAGGGCCGCCTGCTGCGCGAACGTGGCTGAGTCCGTGCCGATGCTCGAGCGGATCCACGCCTGGACGACGCGCAACATGCCGACGCGCGAGACGTTCGAGAATATCCGCTGGCTGCGCCCGATCGCGCATCGCATCCTGCTGCCCGAATTATGGCGCTTCCACCGCCGCTCGGTGCCGCGTGGCGTGGCGCTTGGTGTGATCGTCGGGGTCATGATTCCGGTCGCGCAGACGGTGTTCGCGGCCTTGCTGGCGCTGCCGAGCCGGGCCAACGTGCCGGTCGCCGCGCTCACCACCTTCATCACGAACCCGCTGACCACGCCGCCGATCTGGATCGCGGCTTACTGGATCGGCAGCTATTTGCTGCGGCTCGATGCGATGACCGAGGCGCAGCCGCTCAACCGCCACGTGGATTCGCGGGCGGTGGATTGGCTGCAATGGCTGCTTTCGGATGCGGCACCCGCCACCGCCTTGGGCCTCGTCGTAATCTCCGCGGTCGGTGCGGCGCTCGGCTATCTGATCGCCTCATTCGGGTGGCGCTGGTGGATCGGACGCAAATGGCGCCGACGCAAGCAGCGCCTGGCCCAGTTCTGATCGTCCGCGCCGCTTGACGCGGGGCCGGGCGCCGGAGGATTGAGGTGCGACCCATGCCGACCGCCACCGCCTCTTTGCCCCACCGCCGGAGCAACCCCGCCTTGATCGCCCTCGCGGTCGCGCTTGCCGTCGGCTCGGCAGCCGGCCTGCTGTGGCTGGTCGGTGACCGCCTGTTTGCGGGGGCGTTCCTCGCCGGTCTAGCGGGACTGGGCGCGCTGCTCCTGCTGATGCGGCCGTCCACCGCTCCGACGATGCCCGCCGATTCGTCGCCCCGTCCGGACACGGCCTTGCTGCGTGCAGCGCTCGACGCCTCTCCGCTAGCCAGCGCTATCACCGACGCGGCCGATACGATGGTGGCAGCGAACGCCTTCTACTGGGAATGGTTCGGCCAGGCCGTGCCGACCGCCTTTCCGCTCGGCGATGAGGAGGTTCAAGGCCTGCGGCGCACCGCAGCCGCCGCGCGCCGCGACGGCCGCGCAACACTTCCGCGGCTGCGCATCGACAGCCTGGTGCTGCGCGTCGAAGTGACCTGCGTCGGGCTCGGCGACGATCACCTGCTGTGGACCTTCAGCCGCGCCGAGGACCTCGATCTCGTGCGGCAGGTCCAGAAGCAGATCGGCGGCGAGGTCGGCCGCAGGCTCGGCGAGGCTGGCGTGCTGGCCGCCTTGGCCGACGGCGAAGGGGTTCTGATCGGCGCCAACCGGGCCTTCGCCGCCCGCGCGGTGGGCGAGGCAGACGCGGTGACGATCGGCACGCCGCTGGTCGAATTGATCGGGGCGACAGAGGATGGGGGCTTCCATTTCCTCGCCGAGGGCGCTGGCGGCACGCCGCTGCGCATCGTCCAGATCCCTGTCGCCGAAGGGCATGAGCCGGTGATGCTGTTCCTGATGCTCGACGACAGCGGGGCGGGTCTGGCGCGGCTCGGATCGGAGGAAGGCGGCAATCTCAACGCGTTGCTCGATTTCATTCCACTCGGTCTCGCGCTGGCCGATATGGACGGCCGCTTCGTCTATCTGAACAAGGCATTCCGCAAGGCGGCAGGGCTGCCGGCCGACGCCAAACCGGTCTATCCGGGCGACCTCGTCGTCGACGAGGACAAGGCTGCGGTGTCCGAATCGGTGCGCCGCTTCGCGCGCGGGCCGACCGCTTCGTCCGATATGGCCGTGCGGCTACGTAACAATGTCGAGGAGCCGGTGGCGCTCACCATTGCCGGCACGCGCGGCCTGGGCGAGGCGGCCGTGATCCTGTCGCTGAAGGACAATAGCGAGGCCGCCCGCCTGAAGCGCCCGGTCGCCCAGGCGACCAAGATGCAGGCGGTCGGCCAGCTCGCCGGGGGCGTCGCCCACGATTTCAACAACATCCTGACCGCGATCCTCGGCTATTGCGATCTCATGCTGATGCGCCACACGCCCGGCGACAGCGATTATGACGACATCCAGCAGATCCGCTCCAACTCGAACCGCGCCGCCGGCCTGACCCGGCAATTGCTCGCTTTCTCGCGTCAGCAGACTCTGCGGCCGCAGGTGCTCCAGCTGCCCGACGTCATCGCCGAAGTTTCGAACCTGTTGAAGCGCCTGCTCGGCGAGACGGTGACGCTGCAGGTGAAGCACGGCCGCAATCTCGGCGCCGTCCGCGCCGACCCGGGCCAGCTCGAGCAGGTGATCGTCAACCTCGCCGTCACCGCGCGCGACGCGATGCCCGGCGGCGGCACGCTGACGCTGCAGACCTTCGCCGTGACGGCCGACGAGGCGCGCAAGATCGGCAGCGATATCCTGCCCGTCGCCGAATATACCGCTTTGCGCGTCAGCGACACCGGCACCGGCATTCCCTCTGGCCTGCTGGGCAAGATTTTCGAGCCCTTCTTCACCACCAAGGAAGTCGGCAAGGGCACCGGCCTCGGCCTCTCGACGGTCTACGGCATCGTCAAGCAATCGGGCGGCTTCATCTTCGCCGAATCCGAGGAGGGGCGGGGAACTGCCTTCACCATCTATCTGCCGGTCCACCATGCCGAGGCGGCGCCGGCGCGCTCGCTCAAGAAGGAGAGTGCGGGCGAACTCTGGGGCACCGGCACGATCCTGCTGGTCGAGGACGAGGCGATGGTCCGCGCCGTCGCCGAGCGCGCGCTCACCCGCCACGGCTACACGGTGCTGACCGCCGAGAATGGCGAGGCGGCGCTCGAGATCCTCGCTCGCGAAGGCGGCGTCGATCTGATGATCTCCGACGTCGTGATGCCGACGATGGACGGGCCGACCACCGTTCGCGAGGCGCGCAAGAGCCATCCCGACCTGCCGATCCTGTTCATCTCGGGCTATGCCGAGGAGCAGTTGCGCAAGTCGATCGATCTCGAGCGCGTTGCTTTTCTAGCCAAGCCCTTTTCGGTCCAGAAGCTCGCCGAAGCCACTCGCGACGCGCTGGCGGCGAAATAATTCTTTTGATTTTCGCGGGGATGGCCTTAATTCTGGGTCCATGCCTGATAGTCGCGTAATTCTCATCGTCGAAGACGAACCCCTGATCGCAATGATGCTGGAGGACTTCCTCGACTCTCTCGGGCACAAGGTGGCCGGCATTTGCGAGACGGTCGCCGACGCGATCGCCGCAGTCGATCAGGGCGGGTTCGACGTCGCGATCATCGACGTTCACCTGAAGAATGGCGAGCATGTCTGGCCGGTCGCGGACCGGCTCGAGGAGCGGAACATCCCTTTCATCCTCGCCACCGGGGGCCATATCGAGCCGCCGCCCGCGCGCCACGCCGACGCCCCGGTCCTTGCCAAGCCCTATACGATCGACGCGATCGAACCGGCCCTTCTGGCCGCGGCCAAGCAAAAGGCCTGAAGCCGCATCCGCATCGGATGCAATCGGCGGCGCTGTTTCCCTCTTGTTCCTGTGGAACAAAGCATGTACGCAACAGTCATGCGTTGAATGGCCGACGCGGACACCATAGGGAAGGGCTTGACCATGGCAGCATCGCTGAAAGTCGTTGGATCCGACAGGAATTCTGAGAATATGGACAAGCAAAAAGCCCTCGACGCCGCGCTGGCGCAGATCGACCGCGCATTCGGCAAGGGGTCGGCAATGAAATTGGGATCGCGCGAAGCGATCCAGATCGAAGCCATTTCCACCGGCTCGCTCGGTCTCGATATCGCGCTCGGCATCGGCGGCCTGCCGCGCGGCCGCGTGATCGAGGTCTACGGGCCGGAAAGCTCGGGTAAGACCACGCTTGCGCTCCACGTCATCGCCGAGGCGCAGCGCAACGGCGGCACCGCCGCGTTCGTCGACGCCGAGCACGCTCTCGACCCGGTCTATGCCAAGAAGCTGGGCGTCGACGTCGACGAGTTGATCGTGTCGCAGCCCGACACCGGCGAGCAGGCGCTCGAGATTACCGATACCCTGGTCCGCTCGAACGCGATCGACGTGCTGGTCGTGGACTCGGTGGCGGCGCTGGTTCCCCGCGCGGAGATCGAGGGCGAGATGGGCGACAGCCATGTCGGCCTGCAGGCGCGCCTGATGAGCCAGTCGCTTCGCAAGCTCACCGGCTCCATCTCCAAGTCCAAATGCATCGTCATCTTCATCAACCAGCTGCGCATGAAGATCGGCGTGATGTACGGCAATCCCGAGACGACGACGGGCGGCAACGCGCTCAAATTCTACGCCTCGGTCCGCCTCGACATCCGCCGCACCGGCCAGATCAAGGATCGCGACGATATCGTCGGCAACACGACCCGCGTGAAGGTGGTGAAGAACAAGGTTGCGCCGCCGTTCAAGCAGGTCGAGTTCGACATCATGTATGGCGAGGGCATCTCGAAAATCGGCGAGATCCTCGATCTCGGCGTCAAGGCGGGCCTGGTCGAGAAATCGGGCGCATGGTTCAGCTATGACAGCGTCCGCATCGGCCAGGGCCGCGAGAATGCCAAGACCTTCCTCAAGGAGAATCCCGAGCTGATGGCCAAGCTCGAGGGCGCGATCCGCGGCAAGACGGAGGAAGTGGCCGAGGCGTTGATGACTGGTCCGGACGCCGAAGACGACGTCTGAGCCGTTCCGGCATCTCAGCTTCCCAAAGGGGTCGGGCGCTGCCCGGCCCCTTTTTTACTCGGCGACGGCGGCCGTGCGATTAGCCCAATAGGCCATTGCGAACGCCAGCGCGCCGCACAGGGTGAAGCCGGCCAGGAGCGGGGCCGTCGTGCCGTCGAACGCCTGGCCGATCGCCAGTCCGATCAATGCCCCGCCGATCGTGCTGATCAGGCCCTGGACGGCGGAGGCCGTGCCGGCGACATGGCCGAGCGGTTCCATCGCCAGGGCGCTGGCATTGGCACCGACCAGCCCGAAGCAAGCCATGGTCAGCGCCTGCAAAACGACGAAACTCCAGATCGTTTCGCCGAACAATGCACCCGCGACCATATGAAAGAGCGCCGTGGCGCTGAACGCGGCCAGCGCGGTCAGCAGGATGCGTCGCGATCCGAGCCGCATCACCAGCCGCGAATTGGCATAGGAAGCGAGCGCCATCGGCCCGGCGATGCAGGCGAACACCAAAGCGATCAGCTCGGGCCGGCCGAACACGTCGAACACGATCTGCTGGATCGAGTTGATGAAGCCGAGCAAGCCGCCGAACGCGAGGGTCAAAGCAAGCGTGTTGCCGATCGATTGGCGCGCGCCGAGAGTAGCAACGATCGCCTCGCCGATATGGGCTGCCGATAGCGACCGCCGCCGCTCCGCCGTCAGCGTCTCGGGCAAGCGCCAGGCCGACCACAGCATCAGCACCAGCGCATAAGCCGCCAACCCGATGAAGATGTGCCGCCAGCTAGCAACGGCGAGCGTCGCCTGGCCGAAAGCGGGGGCGAGCACTGGCACGATCATGAAGACGATCATCGTCAGCGACATGACGCGGGCCATCGCCGAACCGTGATAGCGGTCACGCACGATCGCCATCACCAGCACGCGGCTGCCGGCGGCGGCCATGCCCTGGAGCATGCGGGCGGCGAGCAGCAGGGGGAAGCTCGCGGCAAGCCCGGCGAGGGTCGCGAAGGCGGCGTAGCAGGCCAGGCTGCCGATCAGCAGAGCCTTGCGGCCGAACCGGTCCGACAGCGGCCCATAAGCCAGCTGGGCGATTCCGAAGCCGATCAGATAGGCGGTGATGACGAGCTGGCGCCGATTGTCCTCGCCCACGCCGAGCGCGTGCCCGATCGCCGGCAGGGCCGGAAGCATGGCGTCGATGGCCAGCGCATTGGACGCCATCAGTGCGGCCATCAGCGCGACGAACTCGCGCATCCCGGGGCCGCGCCAGCTGTGGTTCGGTTGGTCGGTGGTCATGCCGCGGCCTTGGCGCTTCCCGCTGCGCTGGACAAGCGCCGTCTGCGTCGCCAAACCCGGCGCGGCCAAGGGAGACACCATGTCCGACACCCAGATCCGCCAGCGACTGCGCCTGATCGGCGCCCCGACCGATAGCCACAGCTCATTCCTGCGCGGCTCGGCCGCCGCCCCGCCACTGATCCGCGCGGCGCTCCATTCGGACCATGGCAATGCCGCCGCCGAATCGGGCGCCGAGCTCGGCCTCGACATTGCGCTGGAGGATCATGGCGATCTCGCTCTGGCGGAGGCGGAGGGCGATGCCGCCCTGATCTCCGCCGCCGTAGCGCAAGCAGTCCGCGATGGGGCCGTGCCTCTGGTGCTCGGCGGCGATCATTCGATCAGCTTTCCGGCGGTCGAGGGGGTGGCGGCCGCCATGGGGCCCGTCAGCATCCTCCATTTCGACGCCCATCCCGATCTCTATGACGATTTCGAGGGTGATCCGCGCTCGCATGCCTCGCCGTTCGCGCGGATCATGGAGCGCGGCCTCGCCGGCAAGCTGGTCCAGGTCGGCATCCGCACGATGAACCGCCACTGCCGCGAGCAGGCCGCGCGTTTCGGCGTCGAGGTCGTCGAGATGCGCAATTTCGCGCCCGATCGCGTGCCCATCCCCGGCGGCCCGCTCTACATCAGCATCGATCTCGACGGTTTCGATCCGGCTTATGCGCCCGGCGTCTCGCACCACGAGCCCGGCGGCCTCTCGGTGCGCGAGCTTCTCGCGGTGCTGGACCGGATTGAGGCGCCGATCGTCGGCGCCGACATCGTCGAATATAATCCGGCGCGGGACATAAATGGCGTCACCGCCGTTCTCGCCGCCAAGCTCGTCAAGGAGATCGCGGCGCTCTGCGTCCGGAACAACGCATGATCATCGTCCATCATCTCGAGAACAGCCGCTCCCAGCGCATCCTCTGGCTGCTGGAGGAATTGGGGCTGCCTTATGAGGTCAAGCGCTACGAGCGCGACGCCAAGACGATGCTGGCGCCGGCCAAGCTCCAGGCCGTCCATCCGCTCGGTAAGGCCCCGCTAATCGAGGATGAAGGCCGGGTGATCGCCGAGACCGGTGCGATCGTCGAATATCTGGTCGAGAAAGCCGGTGGACGCCTCGGCCCGCCCGCCAATCGCGAGGCGGTGCTACGCTACCGCCACTTCCTCCATTATGCCGAAGGCTCGATGATGCCGCCGCTCTTCGCCTTGCTGGTGATTAACCGGCTGGGCCTGCTCGGCAAGCCGGCGCGGGCGCCGATCCAGGCAATGCTCGACCGCCATCTCGACTGGCTCGAAAGCGAGCTTGCCACCCGCGACTGGTTCGCCGGCGACGAATTCACCGCCGCCGATATCATGATGAGCTTCCCGCTCGAGGCCGCACGGAGCCGCGCCGGGCTCGATTCCCGCCGTCCCAATCTCACCGACTGGCTGGAGCGGATCCACGCGCGCGCCGCTTACGGCGACGCGCTTACGAAGGGCGGCCCCTACGCCTATGCCTGACGCGGGGCCGCCGCTCCGTTAGAAATGTTCCGAGCCGGGTGGGGGCGCCGGCACGTGCGACGGCGCCTTCGGCGGTTCGATCTCGGCCGGCTCCATCGGATCGAGCTCACCCTCCCATTTGGCCACGACCACGCTCGCAACTGCATTGCCGACGACGTTGGTCGCCGAACGGCCCATGTCGAGGAAATGGTCGACGCCGATGATCAGCAGCAGGCCCGCTTCGGGGATGTCGAAGAAGGCGAGGGTGGCGGCGATCACGACCAGGCTGGCGCGCGGCACGCCGGCCACGCCCTTAGAGGTGATCATCAGCACCAGCAGCATCGTGATTTCCTGCCAGAGCGAGAGATCGATGCCATAGGCCTGGGCGATGAAGATGACCGCGAAGGTCATGTACATCATCGAGCCGTCGAGGTTGAACGAGTAACCGAGCGGCAGCACGAAGCTGGCGATGCGCGGCGGCACGCCGAACCGATCGAGCGCCTCGAGCGTCCGCGGATAGGCCGCTTCCGACGAAGCAGTCGAGAAAGCGAGCAGGATCGGCTCGCGGATGTAGCGGATCAGCAGTTTCACGCGCGACCCGACGACCAGGAAGGCCGCCCCGATCAGCACCATCCAGAGGATGATCAGGCCGATGTAGAAGCTGCCCATGAAGTAGCCGAACGTGCCGAGGATCGCCGGGCCGCGCTCGGCTACCGTGCCGGCCACAGCCGCGAACACCGCGATCGGCGCGAAGCGCATCACATAGTCGGTGATCTGCAGCATGACCGCGACCAAGGCCTCGATGCCCTTGACCAGAGGCGCGGCGCGCTCGCCCACGGCAGTGATGGCGACGCCCACGAACAAGGAAAAGACGACGATCTGAAGGATCTCGTTGGTCGCCATCGCCTCGACCATCGAGGCCGGAACGAGATGGGTCACGAACACCTTGAGATCGAAGCCGCCGCGCTCGACACCGCTCGCCGCATCGACCGGGGGCAGCGGGAAATCGAGGCCTGCGCCGGGCTGAAGCAGATTGACCAGGATCAGGCCCAACGTCAGCGAGACCAAGCTCGCGCCGATGAACCAGACGAGCGAGCGTCCGCCGACGCGCCCGAGCGCCGCGGTGTCGCCCATATGGGCGATGCCGACGACCAGGGTCGAGAAGACGAGCGGCGCGATGATCATCTTGATCAGGCGCAGGAAGAGGGTGGTGACGATCGAGAAGTAGCCGGCGATTTCGGTGAGCTGCGCGTTCGCGGCTGCCGAACCGTCGCTGATCGATGCGTTGATGGCCCAGCCGACGAGAATGCCGAGCACGAGTCCGGCAATGATGAAATAGGTTAGGCGTTTGGCCACAGACACTCCCCCGTAAATTTTTGCGGTCACCAAGTCGATTGAGCGGCCCGCGTCAAGCAGGAGATTGCCCGGTCATCACGGTATCGAGGCGTGACCGGACCTGCGTGACGAGGAGCTTGGGACCCAAGCGGGGCAGCGAACGTTAGCAAAGCGGAACAAGTATTTTCGGGAGCGGTGGCCATGGAAGAGCCGCGAGGCGGCGGCCTTTCGCTGCAGATGCAGATGCTGGTCGGCTTTCTGATCGGCCTTGTGGCCGGGCTGATCGTCTACGCCACCCAGCCCGACGCGGCCTGGGTGGAGGCGGTTACGACCTATGTGACCGGTCCGATCGGCCAGATATTCCTGCGCCTGCTGTTCATGCTGGTCATTCCGCTGCTCTTCTCGGCGCTCGTCGTGGGCATCGCCGAGATGGGCGACATCCGTGCGCTGAAGCGCGTTGGAGTGCGCACACTGGTCTTCACCGTCGGGCTGTCGGCGATCGCCGTGGTCATCGCGCTGGCGGTCGTGAACATCATCCGTCCCGGCGCCGGCGTCGACCCGATGCTGGCGCAGTCCTTGCTGGCCGACGCGCGCGAGGGGGCCGGAGCCATCGTCTCGAAGAGCGCGGAAATGCCGTCGGGTGTCGCCGCCTTCCTCAACATCATTCCCGACAATGTCGTCGCGGCGGCGGCGGACAACGACATTCTAGCCGTAATGTTCTTCGCTCTGGTGTTCGGGATCGGGCTGCTGCTGGTCAACACGCCGCAGGCGCAGCGGCTGCAGGACGCAATCGAGGGCATCTTCCACGTCACGATGCGGCTGATCGGGATCGTGATCCGGATCGCACCGCTCGCGATCGCCTGCTTCATGTTCAACCTGGCGGCGGTGTTTGGCTGGGATCTGCTGTTGCGGCTCGGCGCTTATGCTGGCGTGGTGCTGCTCGCGCTCGGCCTGCACATGTTCGTAGTCTATCCGCTCGTCCTGCGCTTCCTGGGGGGCATCTCCCCCTTCTGGTTCTTCCGCCAGAGCCAGGAGGCGATGGTGATGGCATTCTCGACCGCCTCGTCGAACGCGACGCTGCCAACCTCGCTACGCGTCGCCGAGCAGCGGCTCGGCCTGCCGCCGCGCATCTCGCGCTTCGTGCTGACGATCGGCGCCACCGCCAACCAGAATGGCACGGCCATTTTCGAAGGCGTGACCGTCCTGTTCCTCGCCCAATTCTTTGGCGTCGATCTGACGCTGACCCAGCAGACCATGGTGCTGATCGTCTGCATCCTCGGCGGCATCGGGACCGCCGGAGTCCCGGCGGGGTCGCTGCCGGTCATCGCCATGATTCTCGGCATGGTCGGCGTGCCGCCCGAAGGTATCGGCCTCGTGCTCGGCGTAGATCGCTTCCTCGACATGTGCCGGACCACGCTCAATGTCACCGGCGACCTCACCGCCGCGGTGGTCGTGTCGCGCGGCGAGCCCGACATGGCGTCGACGACGGCGGCCGAGGAAGCCGCCGTCACCCAGGCTCATCCAAGCTAGGCGCGGCTCACGCCGGCTCCAGCTCGTGCTGCACGACCTCATCGGCCAGCTTGCCGTTGAGCTCGGCGAGATGGTCGAACTCGGTCGTGTAGCTGGCCAGTCCCTGGCTCAGCGACCGCAGCTCGGCGTCCAGTCCCTTCAGCTCCGATTCGGGCATCAGGGCCTCGATCCGGTCCCAGCGCGACCAGCCTTCGCGGGGGGCCATGCCCAGCATCTGCCCGCGCCGGCTCGATATTGCCGACGTGACGCGCGAGGAAGCATGGCCCGGCGTCACCACCGTCACGCGATGGACCGGCTCGAGCAAATGCGGCGACGCGGCCGCCAACGCTTCGCTCATCGCGACGCGGCCGGCGGTGCGGAAGGCGAGCTCGGAGCTGTCGACGCTGTGGAAGCTGCCGTCGGTCAGGGTCACCGCCACGTCGACCACCGGGAAGCCGAGCGGACCTTTCTGCATTGCGTCGCGCACGCCCTGTTCGACCGCCGGGATCCACTGCTTGGGAATCGCGCCGCCCGTGATGCGGTCCCCGAACTGGAAGCCCTCCCCGCGAGCCAGCGGCTTCACCTCGATCACGACGTCGCCGAACTGACCGTGGCCGCCCGACTGCTTCTTGTGGCGCCCGCGCTGGGTGACCGTCTTGCGGATCGATTCCTTGTAGCCGATCGTCGGCTGCCGGGAATCGATGGCGACCCCGTAGCGCCGTTTCAGGCGGTCGATCGTGACCTTGAGATGCTCGTCGCTGACGCCCTTCAGCCGCGTCTCGTGATGGGCTTCGTCCTGCTCCCAGCTCAGCGAGGGATCCTCCTCGACCAGTTTGTGCAGGGCGGTCGAGAGACGGACGTCGTCCTTGCGGTCGCGGGTCGTGATCGCCAGCGCATAATTGCTGGGCGGCAGATCCACCGCGGGCGCTGAACCGCGCGCGCCGAGCCAGTCGCCCGCCTTGACGGTCTCCAGCTTGGCGATGGCGACCACGTCGCCGACGTCTGCGCCGCCGAGCTTGGCGGTCTTGTCGCCGTGGATGGCGAACAGGGTGCCGATGCGGACGGGGCTTCCGTCGGGTCCGGCCAATTCGGCGCCCTCGGTCAGCTTGCCGCCGAAGATCCGCGCCAGCGCCAGCCTCCCGACCGCGCCGCCCTGGATCATCTTGAACACGAAGGCGCAGGCGTCGGCAGCACCCAGGCGCTCGGCAGTGGCCGCAGGGGCAGGGGCCTCGTGGCGCAAGGCCTTGAGCAGCCGGCGCACGCCGAAGCCGTTGAGCGCCGAGCCGAACAGGACCGGCACGCCGAGATTGTCGCGCGTCTCGCGGGCGAGATCGGCGAGCACGGTCGGCAGGTCCGGCATCTCGTCCATCAGCAATTGCTCGAGCAAAGCGTCGTCGTGATCGGCGAGCTGCTCGAGCATGTGGAAGCGGTCGCTCGCCTCACGGTCGCTGAGCTCCGGCGGAATCTCGGTCCGTTCGGATGGCTTGCCCGGCCGGTAGTGAAAGGCGCGCTCCAGCGCGAGGTCGACGAAGCCAGTGACCTTCTCGCCCTCCCGGATCGGGATCTGGCGCGCGATCAGGGGCGAGGCGCTCATCGGCTGCAACGCCTCCAGCAAAGCGCGGATGCTGCCCCGCGCCTGGTCGATCTTGTTGACGAAGATCATGTGCGGGACGCCGAGCGCCTCGAGCTGGCGCAGCGCCGGCTCGGCGAGCAGCGCCCGGTCGGGATCGGGATCGACCACCACCACGGCGATGTCGGCGGCGGCGAGGGCCAGCGCGCCGTCGGCCGCGAAACCGACCGATCCGGGACAGTCGATCAGGGCGAAACCATCGCCGAGGAAAGCGAAGCGGGAGAGATTGATCTCGGTCGATCCGCGTCGTGCGCGCGCTTCGGGGCTCGAGTCGCCGACGCTGGTGCCGCTGTCGACCGATCCTTGCCGGTCGATCGTTCCTGTCGCGAAGAGAATGGATTCAGCCAAGCTCGTCTTGCCCGCGCCGCCCGGGCCGACGAGCGCCACGGTCCTGGTGCCCACCGATCTTTCCGGCATGTGTCTCTCCTTCGTCCGCTATGCGCGGGCCGCGAGAAGACGCGAACCGCGCCATGCCCCTCCGTTCGCCACCGTCCGCCTCTTTGCCGGCAAGCGCAAGGGGGCTCTCCTGCGTTTCGGCTTGCCTGTCCCCCGATTGGAACGGTGGCGGCGCCTTGCGGGTTTATCCGGCTGAACGGCCGCGTCGCGAGGCCGAAGGTGGAGCGTGCGATGCTGAAGATGATGACGGTACCGACCGTTGCAGCACTGACCGTCGCCGGCGTCGCGCTGGGCGTGCATTTCGGCCATGCCGCCATCGCCGAGATCAACCCGGTTTATTATTCGGAGCCGGAATCGCGCTATTTTGCCGATCTCAGCCCCTATCGCAGCCCCGAATGGGCGCAGTCCGAGCCGCGTCAGGCGGCGCTGGATTTCAGCGAGGGGCTCGGCCCCGGCTGCGTGAAATGCCCGGACTATCCGGAGGAATATGTTCCGCAGCATGACGCCGCCATCGACTCCCGTCTCAACGGCAGCTGGCAGCAGCCCGCTTATGAGCCGGTGCAATATGCGGTCTACGAGGTGTCCGATCCGGCTGCCGAGGCCGAGCGTGCCGCCGTGGAGCGTTACGCGATGGCGCCGGTGAGCGAGGACGAAGAGGCGGAGACGGTCGCGGCTCCGGTCGAGGTCGTTGTCGTGGAGAATGGGCCGGTCGGCATGTAGCGGCGAGTCGCTTGCCGCCGGAAGCGCGCTCGCCTACATCGCGCGCATGACTTCGACCAACGACATCCGCCGCTCATTCCTCGACTATTTCGGGGGTCAGGGACACCAGATCGTGCCGTCCGCGCCGCTGGTCCCGCACAACGATCCGACCCTCATGTTCGTCAATGCGGGCATGGTGCCGTTCAAGAACGTCTTCACCGGGCTGGAGAAGCGGCCCTATACCCGCGCCACGTCGAGCCAGAAGAGCGTGCGCGCCGGGGGCAAGCATAACGACCTCGACAATGTCGGCTACACCGCGCGCCACCACACCTTTTTTGAAATGCTGGGCAACTTCTCGTTCGGCGACTATTTCAAGGAAGAGGCGATCCGTCACGCCTGGACCTTGCTGACCAAGGAGTGGGGCATCGACCCCGAGCGGCTGACCGCCACCGTCTATCACACCGACGACGAGGCGTTCGAGCTTTGGAAGAAGATCGCCGGCCTCCCCGAGAGTCGGATCATCCGCATCCCGACCAAGGACAATTTCTGGGCGATGGGCTCGGATGGCCCCTGCGGCCCCTGCTCGGAAATCTTCTACGATCACGGCGACCATATCCCCGGCGGCCCTCCGGGCAGCCCCGACGAGGATGGCGACCGCTTCGTCGAGATCTGGAACCTCGTCTTCATGCAGTTCCTGCAGGAGAACGACCAGATCGTCGGCGATCTGCCGCGCCCGTCGATCGACACCGGCATGGGTCTGGAGCGGATCGCGGCCGTGCTGCAGGGCGTCCACGACAATTACGACACCGACACGTTCAAGGCTTTGATCGCCGCCAGCGGCGAGTTCACCAGGACGCCGACCACCGGAGAGCACCAGGCCAGCCACCGTGTCATCGCCGATCATCTGCGCTCGTCGGGCTTCCTCGTCGCCGACGGCGTGCTGCCGGCCAATGAGGGCCGGGGCTATGTCCTGCGCCGCATCATGCGCCGCGCCATGCGCCACGCCCATATCCTCGGCGCGTCCGAGCCGCTCATGCACCGGCTCGTGCCGGCCTTGGTCGCCGAGATGGGCGCCGCTTACCCCGAGCTCGTCCGCGCCCAGCCGCTGATCGAGGAGACGCTGAAGCTCGAGGAAACCAAGTTCCGCCAGACGCTCGACAAGGGCCTGCGCCTGCTCGACGAGGCGACCGCCTCCATGCAGCCGGGCGACACGCTCGCCGGCGACGTCGCCTTCAAGCTCTACGACACGTACGGCTTCCCCTACGACCTCACCGAGGACGCCTTGCGCGCCCAGAATTTCGCCGTCGACCGCGCCGGCTTCGACGCCGCCATGGCCGAGCAGAAAGCCGCCGCGCGCGCCGCCTGGAAGGGCTCGGGCGAGAAGGCGTCGGACGACATCTGGTTCGACATCGCCGAGGAGCATGGCTCGACCGAGTTCACCGGCTATTCCGGCCACGAAGGCGAGGGCCAGGTGCTGGCGATCGTCAAGGACGGCCAGCGCGTCGATGCTGCCCAGGCGGGCGACACGGTCGTCATTCTGACCAACCAGACGCCTTTCTACGGCGAGAGCGGCGGCCAGATGGGAGACGCCGGAAAGATCAGCAATGACAGCGGGTTGCAGGCCGATGTTGCCGACACGTCTAAGCCGCTCGGCAAGCTCCACGCCCACCAGGCGACGATCCGCGCCGGCAGCGTGAAGGTCGGCGACGCCGTCCGCCTCGAGGTCGATGCCGAGCGCCGCGCCCGCGTCCGCGCCAACCATTCGGCCACCCACCTGCTCCACGCCGCCTTGCGCAACCGGCTCGGCACCCATGTCACCCAGAAGGGCAGCCTCGTCGCGCCCGACCGCTTCCGCTTCGATTTCTCGCATCCCAAGGCGCTCACCTCCGAGGATATCGAGGCGGTCGAGGCCGAGGTGAACGCCCATATCCGCGAGAACGAGCCGGTCTCGACCCGCCTGATGAGCCCGGACGAGGCCATCCAGGCCGGCGCCATGGCCCTGTTCGGCGAGAAATATGGCGACGAGGTCCGAGTCCTCTCGATGGGCCGCAACGCCGAGGCCAGTTATTCGGTCGAATTGTGCGGCGGGACCCATGTCTCCGCGCTCGGCGACATCGCTCTGTTCAAGATCGTCTCGGAGAGCGCCGTCGCTTCGGGCGTCCGCCGCATCGAAGCCTTGACCGGAGAAGCGGCCCGCAAATGGCTGGTTTCGCGCGAAGATCGCCTCAAGGAGGCCGCGGCTGCGCTGAAGGCGACACCCGAGGAGGTCCCGGCTCGCGTCGCCAGCCTGATCGAGGAACGGCGCCGGCTCGAACGCGAACTGGCCGACGCCAGGAAGGCGCTGGCATTGGGCGGCGGCAGTAAGGCCGCGGACGATGCCGGCCCCGAGCAGGTCGGAGGCCATGGCTTCATCGGTCAGGTGATCGAGGGTCTCGATCCCAAGGGCCTGCGCGGCCTTGTCGACGAAGCCAAGCAGCGTGTCGGCTCGGGCGTGGTGACCTTGGTCGCGGTCAACGAAGGTCGCGCCACCGTCGCGGTCGGAGTCACCGACGACCTCGTCGCCAGCCGCAACGCAGTCGATCTCGTCCGCAAGGCGGTCGCCGAAGTCGGCGGGCAGGGCGGCGGCGGCCGCCCCGACATGGCCCAGGGCGGCGGTCCCGACGGCGGCAGGGCCCAGGCTGCGCTCGACGCGGTGAAGGCGGCGCTGGCCGAGGAAGCCGTCGCCGCCTAATTGGCGCCGTAACGAAGGGGCAACCTTTCGACCGGCCTAATCCTCCGAAACGGGAGGTGTGCCGATGTCGAATCTTGCTTTGTTGCTGATGCTGAGCGCCCAATCGGTGCCTCTGCCCGTCACCGTCGTGCGCGAGATGCCGTCCGCGGATGTCGCAGAAGCGCCAGCCGTCCTCGACCTGCGGGTGTCGGGCGAGGGGGGCTTGGTCTGGCAGGACACACTGCGGGTGGGGCTCCGCTCTCCGTCGTTGGTCACGCAATCTCGGACGGAAGCACCCCGGGCGGGTTGTCCTTTGGAGAAGCGGCAAGACGGCGCTGTCCGGACCGATTTCAACATCAGCGTGAGCGCACAATGGCTCCCCGATGCAGCGCCCCAATACAATGTCACCGTCGACTGGACGCGACCGGCAGCATCGGATGGTTGCAGGGGCGGCGGTAACCGGGCGGTCAAGCTTTCGCAGATAGTCGACGTTCCGCCTGGTCGGAGCGTGACGATCGAAGGGGATGGCGGGCTGAAAGTCGAAATCAGGCGACGGTGATTTCAGCCAGTGACCGCTGCGTTCCGGGGCGCCGGCTCCGCGCCGAAGATGCTCATGCCGCCATATTCGTGGCTGCGCGCGCGCTCGTCCGCGAGATGGACATCGAGCGACGGGCCAGTGGCGTAGCGCTCCAGCCTACGCGCCTGTTCGTCGAGGCGGCGGAGCGCGGCGAGCTTGTCGTCGTTGCCGAGCTTGGCCGTCTCGACCGCGCTCTTCAGCACGCCGATCGTCTTGTCATAGACTTTGAGCGGAACCGGGAAGGGGTGCCGGTCCTTGCCGCCATGGGCGAGCGAGAAGCGGGCGGGATCGGCGAAGCGGCAGGGCGCGCCGTGGATCACTTCGGCGACCATCGCGAGCGACCGCACCGTTCGCGCGCCGACTCCGGGCACCAGCAGAAGCTCCTGGAAATCCTTGGGTCCCTGCTCCGCGGCGGCTGCGAGCGTGCCGTGCAGGCGGCGCAGGATGACGTCGCCGGAGCGCACGTCGTGGTGCTCCGGCAGGACGAGATGGGGAAGCAGAGGCTCGGCCGATTCCGCCGGACGCTCGAGCGCCGCGACCTCGCTGGCGATGCGGTCCGGGCCGAGATCCGCGAGCAGTTCGAGTTGCGCGTTTCGCGAAGCGGCGGCGCGGCGGTCGGCGAGGTTGACGATATTGCCCTTGCGCCGGCCTTCGATCGCCGCGTGCGGCGAGTCGACGAAGCTTTCGAGACCTTCCGACAGCCAGTGATAGCGGCGGGCCGTCCGGCTCGAGCCGTTCATGCCCTGCTGGACCACCACCCAGCGGCCGTCGTCGGCGACGATGAAGCCGTGGAGATAGAGATCGAAGCCGTCCTGCAGGGCGGCGCTGTCGACCTTGGCGACGAGCCGGCTCGATCGCGCGAGCGCGGCGCCGTCATAGCCGACGGCCTCCCCGGCGGCGACGAGTTCGGCCGGCGTCTGGCGCGAATGCTTGCCGCGGCCGCCGCAGACGCGAATGCCGAGTTCGCCGGCGATCGGATTGAGCCCGCGCTTCAACGCCCCGATCACGCTGGTGGTGATCCCGGACGAATGCCAGTCCATGCCCATCACGGCGCCGAACGACTGGAACCAGAAGGGGTGGGCGAGCCGGCGCAGCAGCTCGTCCCGGCCATAATGGTGGACGATCGCCTCGGACATGATCGTGCCGAGGCGCGTCATCCGCTCGCCAAGCCAGGCCGGCACGCGGCCGCCGTGGAGCGGGAGATCGGCGCTGCCGGAACGGTGACCCATGACTGCCTCGTGCGAACAAAGAACGAACGATAGCTGTGCAGGGCCCGCAAGGGCCAGCAATTATTGGGGTTTCACGGCGTCCCTCAGCCGGCGGCGACGGATGCGCGGCTCCTCGACGAGCTGGCCCAGCTCCATGATCTCCTTGCGCAGCTCGGCACGCTTCTCGTGGATCGACGCGATGACCGGGCCCATAGCGATGCCGAGATCGACCAGAACGGCCTCCGACAATTGCAGCGACGATTCGAGCGTCTCGGGCACCGCGTCGGTGGCGCCGGCGCGATAGAGCTCGGCGGCGTGCCTGGCGTCGCGGGCACGGGCGACGATGGTGAGGTTCGGGCACCAGGCCCGCACGCGCTTGGTCAGGCGGACCGTGAGGACGGGATCGTCCATGGTCAGGATCAGCGCGCTGGCGTGGCCGAGCTTCAGCCGGTCGACCAGCTCCGGACGCGAAACATCGCCGAACAGGACCGGGAAGCCTTGGCGCCGGCACTCGGCAACAGTGTCGATGTTGGAATCCACCGCGACATAATTGCGACCGTGGATCTTCAGCATGTCGGCGACGAGGCGGCCGACGCGCCCGAACCCGATGATCACGGCGGCGGGCGCCTTTTCGTCGGGGCCGAGCACGGGGATGTCGACATCGGCCTGCATGTCGACGCGGCGCGCCGCGAGCTGGCCGAGCTTGGCCAGCAAAGGCGTGATGGTGAGCCCGATCGCAGTGACGATCTGCCAGAAAGCGGCAGTGTCGCGGCTGATGAGCTGGGCCGCGGCCGCGGCGGCCAGCACGATCAGCGTGGTCTCGGAGGGGGACGCCATCAGCACGCCGGTCTCGGCCGCGACCGACCGGCGCGCGCCGGAGAGACGGAGCAGGCCCGCAGTCACTACCGCCTTCACGAGCAGCACCGCGACCACGGCGACAAGGATCGCGCCCCAATTGCCGGCGATCACGCGCACGTTGACGCTCATCCCGACCGTGATCAGGAAGATGCCGAGCGCGAGCCCACGGAACGGCGCGGTCACGACTTCGACCTCGCTGTGATAGTCGGTCTCGGCGATCAGGATGCCGGCAATCAAAGCGCCCATGATCGGCGACAGGCCGGCGGCGGCGGTGGCCAAGCTCGCAGCGATTACGACCAGCAGGCTCGCCGCCAGGAAAAGTTCGGGGTTCTTGGCGCGCGCCGCCTGCGCGAACAGGCGCGGCAGGAAGAAGCGCCCGAGCACCAGCATCGCCACCACTGTCGCCGCGCCCCAGCCGATCGTGCTCAGCAGGCCTTCGAAGCCCTCGACCTGGGCGAAGGGGGCGAGGGCGCCGAGCGCGAAGATGATGGGGACGATCGCCAGATCCTCGAACAGCAGCATGGCCAGCGCCGAGCGTCCGACCGGGCTGTTCGTGCCGACCAGCGGGAGAACGATCGCAGTGGAAGACAAGGCCAGAGCGAGGCCGAGAGCGAGCGAGCCGGTCCAGCCCTGGCCGAGCAGATAGAGGCCGAGGCCGATCAGGCCGGCGGACAGCAGCAGTTCCGCCGCGCCAAGGCCGAAGACGAGGCTGCGCATCATCCACAGGCGCCGGAACGAGAGCTCCAGGCCGATCGAGAACAGGAGGAGGATGATTCCGAACTCGGCGAACGGCTCGATCGCGTCGGGATTGGAGATGGTGACGTAGCTGAGCCAGGGAAAATCCCGGGTCATCGAGCCCAGGCCGGCGGGGCCGACCAGCAGCCCGATCAGGATGAAACCGATCACCGGGCTGATCCGGAAGCGGGCGAAGGCGGGAATGACGATCCCAGCCGCGCCGAGGATCACGAGGGCGTCGCTGAACGTCGTCGTCTGGAAGTCATTCGTCATCGTGCTGTTATGCAGCATCGAGGGAGATTGTCAGCAACCAACGAAAAAGCCCCGGCCGCTACAGGTGCGACCGGGGCTTTTCGAAGCTCAGCGAAGGGCCGTCAGGCGTTGGCGGCCATCGCCTTTTCGAGGTTGGTACGGATGGCCTCGAAGAACTGCTCCGTGGTCATCCAGCTCTGGTCCGGACCGATCAGGATCGCGAGATCCTTGGTCATCTGACCCTGTTCGACGGTCTGGATGCAGACCTGCTCGAGCGTTTCGGCGAACTTGGTGACCTCGGGCGTGTTGTCGAACTTGCCGCGATACTTGAGGCCGCCGGTCCAGGCGAAGATCGAGGCGATCGGGTTCGTCGAGGTCGCCTTGCCCTGCTGGTGCATGCGATAGTGGCGGGTGACGGTGCCGTGCGCGGCTTCGGCCTCGATCGTCTTGCCGTCCGGCGACATCAGCACCGAGGTCATCAGGCCGAGCGAACCGAAGCCCTGGGCGACCTGGTCGGACTGGACGTCGCCATCGTAATTCTTGCAGGCCCAGACGAACTTGCCGCTCCACTTCAGCGCCGAAGCGACCATGTCGTCGATCAAACGGTGCTCGTAGACGATCTTGGCCTCTTCGAACTTGTCCTTGAATTCCGCGTCGAACACTTCCTGGAAGATGTCCTTGAAGCGGCCGTCATAGGCCTTGAGGATTGTGTTCTTGGTCGACAGATAGACCGGCCAGCCGCGGGCGAGGCCGTAATTCATGCTGGCGCGGGCGAAATCGCGGATCGATTCGTCGAGATTGTACATGCCCATGGCGACGCCAGCTGCGGGGAAGTCGAACACTTCCTCCTCGATCCGCTCGCCATTCTCGCCTTCCCAAGAGATCTTGAGCTTGCCCGGGCCCGGGACGCGGAAGTCGGTCGCCTTATACTGGTCGCCGAAGGGGTGACGGCCGACGACGATCGGATCGGTCCAGCCCGGGATCAGCCGCGGAACGTTGTCGATCACGATCGGCTCGCGGAAAACGACGCCGCCGAGAATGTTGCGGATCGTGCCATTGGGCGAGCGCCACATCTTCTTGAGGCCGAATTCCTCGACGCGGGCTTCGTCGGGGGTGATCGTCGCGCATTTGACGCCGACGCCATATTGCTTGATCGCCTCGGCCGCCTCGACCGTCACGCGATCCTCGGTGGCGTCGCGATTCTCGATGCTGAGGTCGTAATATTTGAGGTCGATATCGAGATAGGGCTGGATCAGCCGTTCACGAATCCATTGCCAGATGATGCGGGTCATCTCGTCGCCGTCGATCTCGACAACCGGCGTTTTCACTTTGATCTTGGCCATGGACGCTTGCTTTCCTCAGCTTGGGTGTTGGGATTTGGGCGCGGTGTAGGCGGGGATGCCGCGGCGATCAATGGTATGGCCCGCGTCCGGTTGTCCTGCCCGAAGTCCCGGCTTAAGGAAGGCGCATGACTTCGCTAGAAAAGCCCGACCTCGTCACGACCACGGTCCGATACCGCATGCCCTCGGTTCATCCCGAAGGCCGTAAGTTTGCCGTCATCGCCGCCGCGATCACCGGCGTCTTCGCCTTCCTGAGCTGGGAGACGCTGGCCTGGCCGATGGCGGGCGTTACCTTATGGGTACTGGCTTTCTTCCGCGATCCGATCCGGACGACGCCGAAGGGCGAGGGGCTGATCGTCGCCCCGGCCGATGGCATGATCACGATGATCGCCACCGTTCCGGCGCCGCGCGAGCTGGTCGGGGAGGGCGGCCTCGACGAAGCCGCGCTTTATACCCGCGTCTCGATTTTCATGAGCGTGTTCGACGTCCACATCAACCGCACGCCGATCGCCGGCCAGGTGAAGCGGGTCGTCTATATCGCCGGCAAGTTCCTCAACGCCGACCTCGACAAGGCGAGCGAGGACAATGAGCGCCAGCATTTCCTGGTCGAGGCGCATGACGGCACCCGCATCGGCTTCACCCAGATTGCCGGTCTCGTCGCCCGCCGCATCGTCCCCTGGGTCAAGCCGGGCGATTTCGTCGCCGCCGGCCAGCGCGTCGGCCTGATCCGCTTCGGCAGCCGCGTCGACGTGTTCCTGCCGGCCGGCACCGCGCCCAAGGTGATCCTGGGCCAGCGCACGATCGCCGGCGAGACGATCGTCGGCAAGATCGGCGAGAGCGATCCAATCGAGGGCGTCAGTCAGTGAGCGAGCGGGTACGGCGTCCGCGCGGAATTCCGCTGAGGGCGCTCGTCCCCAATGCGGTGACCGCACTCGCTCTGTGCTGCGGCCTTACCGGCGTCCGATACGCCATCTCCGCTGCCAACGGCGTCGAAGGCGATTGGGAGAAAGCGGTCGCGGCGATCATCGTGGCGGCGGTGCTGGACGGCATGGACGGGCGTATTGCGCGCGCGCTGAAGGGGCAGAGCCGGTTCGGCGCCGAGCTCGATTCGCTTTCGGACGTGATTGCGTTCGGCGTGTCGCCGGCGATCATCCTCTATCTCTGGTCGCTGCAATATTTTCCGCGCTTCGGCTGGATCTTCGCGCTCGCCCATGCGGTCTGCGCCGCGCTGCGCCTCGCACGGTTCAACGCCGCTATCGACGTCGAGGAGCAGCCGCACAAATCAGCCGGATTCCTGACCGGGGTGCCCGCGCCCGCCGGCGCCGGCCTCACCTTGCTGCCGGTCTATCTGTGGCTGTGGAGCGGCGAAGAAATTTTCCGGGAAATTTATGTGGTCGCGCCGTGGGCGGCGCTGATCGCCTTTCTGATGGTCTCGAACCTCGCCACCTTCTCCTGGGGCTCGCTGCGGCTGCGCAGCCGCGTCC